>DATMCA010000056.1:0-12694 GCA_035559015.1 Umezawaea sp.
CCCGGTCGGCCCGTTCCACGATGAGGGTCTCGATCCCCGCCGCGCGCAGCAGGTTACCCAGCACCAGTCCTGCCGGCCCCGCGCCCACGATGAGCACGGTTGTGTGGTCGACCACGCCTTCCGGTCCCTTCTCCCCTCCCGCCGCTGTGGCGGGTGCCTGTGCGGCAGCACTGGACCTCACCGGTCGGGGCACGCGGCAGCGGCTCGCCGACACCCGGAAGATGATCACTCCATCGTGTCGGCCGTCCGGATCCGGTGAGCCGCACGGCGGGCCCACCCCTGGAACCGGGTGCCGCGAGCGATACCCATTCGGCCGATCGCTCTACGGGAATCCCGCTCCGGGCCGGCGGGTCGTCGCGGAATTGAGGTATCCGAAATAGCGTTCACCGACTTTTGCGGAATAAATCGCATCCTCGCCGACACCACCCCCGACCTGGTTGAATGGTGTCGTGTCGCGTCCGGGGGGGGCGCGAAGGGGGAGAGCAATGATTTCGGGGAAGCGCCGTCGTGCGCATTTGTTGTTGTTGGCCAACAATTCGGTCGGCGGCGGCCGACATGATCAGTGACGTGGTTGGTGGACCTGGACGACGACGCCGGGTCCCTACCGATCGTCCGAGCCCTTCGAAGGGCTGATCCACGACTGGAGGTGACCGGGGCGCCAAAGGCGGAACCGGCCGGGCTGGTGCTGTGCTCGCGAGAGTCGGCGGCGTTGGACGACCTGCTGTCGCGCACGGCGTCGGCGGGCTGGCACGTGATCGTCGTGTCGGCCGGGAAGGGGTTGGAGCCGTGGTCGGTGCTGGCCGGCGGCGCGGCGGACGTCGTGACCTGGGACGGGGATCCCGCCGCGGTGCTCTCCCGGTTGGCGCGGGCTCGGGAGGTCGACGAGCTGGTGCGCGCGCCGCAGGTGACGTCGACGATGCGCGGGTCCAGTCCGGCGTTGGCCGCGGCGCTGCGGGACCTCGTGACCGCGGCGCGGTTCGCTCGGGGGCCGATCCTGATCCTCGGGGAGACCGGGACCGGCAAGGAGTTGGCTGCTCGGGTGGCGCACCGGATGGGGTCCGCGTCGGGGCAGCTCGTGGTGGTGGACTGCACGACGATCGTGCCGTCGTTGTCGGGCAGCGAGCTGTTCGGGCACGAGAAGGGGGCGTTCACCGGCGCGGTCAACGTGCGGATCGGGGCCTGCGCGGCGGCCAACGGCGGCACGCTGCTGCTCGACGAGGTGGGTGAGCTGCCGTCGGGGTTGCAGTCGGAGCTGCTGCGGGTCGTGCAGGAGGGGACCTACAAGCGGGTCGGCAGCGACACCTGGCACACCACGCGGTTCCGGTTGGTGTGCGCGACGAACCGCGACCTGGCGGAGGAGGTGCGGGCGGGCCGGTTCCGCGCGGACCTCTACCACCGGATCGCCGCGTCGACGGTGCGGATGCCGCCGCTGCGGGAACGTCCCGAGGACGTCGTGCCGCTGTTCACCGCGTTCGTGGCGGAGGCTCAGGGCCGGGCGGACCCGGTTCGGCTGACGCCGTGGGTGGAACGGGTGGTGCGGAACCGCGAATACCCCGGCAACCTCCGGGACCTGCGGCAGCTCGCGCAGCGCGTGGCGGCCCGCCACGTCGGGCCGGGGCCGGTGACGCCGGGCGACCTACCGCACGCCGACCGCCCGGACCGGTCTCGGCCGGTGCTCGAACCGGACGGGGAGGCCAGGGACCTGGGTGAGCTGCTGGACCGGGTGGTGCGGGTGCACCTGGCGGCGGGCACGAACCTGCGCGACCTGCGGGAACGGGTGGCGGAGGTGGCGGTCGACGCGGCGCTGTCCGAGTCGGGCGGCAACGTGCGGGCCGCGGCGGTGCGCCTGGGGGTCACGGATCGGGCGCTGCACCACCGCCTCGCGGAGGCTCGGAAGCGGTCGGAGGTGTCGTGACCCGGTGATCCCGCGCAGGTCACCTGCGCGGGATCACCGGCCGCGCGCGCCCGCCGTCGTGGCGCGGCGTCGGCGGGCGCGGAGGCCGGTCAGCCTGAGCAGGTTGCCGCCCAGCACCAGGGCGGCGTCGTCCGGGGGCAGGCGCAGCGCGTGCACCTTCGCGATCTCCACCCCCGGGTGCAGGAACGGGCCGTCGGAGCCGAACAGGACCTTGTGCGCGCCCGCGCGGCGCACCGCGTCGGCGAGCACGTCGAAGTAGCGGACACCGGAGGTGTCGGTGAACACGTTGGGCAGCCTGGTCAGCTGGTCGACGAAGGCGGTCTGCGCGCGCCAGTCATCGGCGAACGTGGACAGGTGCGGGATGATCCAGGCCACGTCCGGGTAGGCGCGCGCGGCCGTTTCCACGGTGCCGGTGTCGCCGTGGGGGTCGTAGAGGACGGGCAGCGCGTGGCGTCGGGCGGTGTCGGCGATCTCCCTGCTGACGCGGCCGTCGTGCCAGTGGACCTTGATGCCGCACGCGCCCCACCGGCGGGCCTCGTCGACGACCTCGGCGACGCGGCCGTGCGCGGTGGCGGGGTTGACGTAGGCGAAGCCGAGGTAGCGGCGGGGGTGTTCGCGGACCAGGTCGCCGACCATCCGGTTGCCCGCTCGGCTGTCCGAGGTGAGCACGGAGAACAGCACGGTGGCGTCGATGCCCGCGGCACGGGCGCGCGGGCGGTAGTCGCGCAGGGAGGCGTCGGTGTCCCACGGGCCGGTGAGGCCGTCGCCGAGTCCGGCGTGGCAGTGGGCGTCGATGATCGGGTAGCGCTTCACGAGGCCGTCCTCCGGTCGCGGGTGGCGCGCAGCGCCGAGGTGATCAGCTCGATGTCGTGGTCGGTGTGGTCGGCGCGGATCATGGCGCTGACCAGCGCGCCGGGCAGGCAGCGGGGGCGTTGGACCACCGCGCGCACGCCGTGGGCGAGCATCCGCGCGTGCTGCCGGTGGGCCTGCCCGGTGATGGGGAACCAGGTGTCGGCGATCGGGAACGGCGGGTCGGTGTCGTCCAGGGCGCGTTGGACGCGGCGGACGTGGCGCAGCAGCCGCCGTCGGGCCCGGTCGGTCGTGGGGTCGGTCAGGGCTCGTTCGGCGGCGGCCAGGTCCGCTGCGGAGGGCGGACTGGCGTGCACGCGGGTGTGGCCGTACCCGGCCAGCGGGGCCAGGACGTCGGCGGCGCCGGTGACGACCGCGAGCGGGGCGCCGTGGGCCTTGGCCAGCGACGCCACCCACAGCACGTCCCGGTGGTCGATCCCGCACCAGCGCGGGGTGCCCGTCCCGTCGCCGAACCCCTCCCCCGGCCTTCGGGCGCCCAGCACCCCGTAGGCCAGCGAGTCGTCCACGACCAGCACACCGCCGTGGGCTCTGGCGGCCTCGCGCAGCCGGGCCAGCGGCGCGGCCCTGCGGCAGCCGGGGCACCAGCCGTCGGTCACCACGAACAACCGGCCGTGCCGGGGCGCGGGCACCAGGTCCGGCCGGTGGTGCGGGTAGGTCATGACCCGCGCGCCCCGCTGCCGCGCCAGCAGCGAGGCCCACCGGGCCAACGGGTAGCAGGCGGAGTCCAACACGACCACATCCCCGCGCACGGGCAGCCCGCCGAGCACGTCGACCAGGGCGTGCAGCGCCGAGCGCGCCACCAGCCCCGCCGGTGCGCCCTGCCCCGCCGCGACCAGCGCGGCCACCCGGCGCGCGGCGGGGGCCTCCCGCAGCGCGCCGGGCACCCCGGTGGTGAGCGAGCGCCACGGCCGCAGCGCCGCAGTGGGGTGGCGCAGGCCGAGGAACAGGGCGGAGGTCGCGTCGACGGCCACGCCCCGCGCGTCCGCCGGACCGGCGGCGTCGAGGACATGGTCGGGGATCACGCCCTGGCCCTCCGCGAGCGCATCCTCCTGGCCAGCAGCGTCGACGGCATGGTGGCGTCCACACCCGTGGTCAGGTCGGCCCCGGTGACGGCGCGGTAGGCGTGGACGTAGCGCTGCACGGACTCGCGGAACAGCAGCGCCCAGTGCTCGGCGTCCTTGCGGGTGTGGTCGGTGCTGTTCCACTGGCCGTGCCGCACCGACAGCACGAGCCGCTCGCCGTGCACCGCGAGGTCGAAGAAGTGCGTGATGCTGGGGTCGGGCCAGCCCTGCAACTCCTTCATCGTGTCCACGCGGTCCATCCACGGCTCCTCGTAGGGCACCATCGGCGGGCCGCCGAGGAACAGCCGCATCTCCTGCCTGCTCAGGATCCACTGCATCGCCAGCATCTCCGCCCGCGCCGTGGGGGCGAGGTCGGCGAACTGGTTGTGCGCGCCGTGCGCCAGCAGCAGGTGCACTTCCCGCAGACCGCTCAGCAGCGGGAACGCGTCGGCTTCGACGGTCTTGTCGTCGTGCTCCTTGTAGAACTTGTGCACGGAGTTGAGCAGGCTGTGGAACGCCTCCAGGAACTGCGTCCGCCGTTCCACGACCGTGGACGCCGCCGGGATCGCCCGGCCGATGAGCCGCAGCCCGTACTGGTACTCGTACTCGGCGGCGCGCCTGCGCACGGTGAGCCTGCGCCGCTCGTCCTCGGCGAAGCCCCACAGCAGGTTGCGCAGCGGCTGCAACGGGTTGAGGTCGAACCGCCCCAGCTGGTCGCCCGCGGAGCCGTGCCGGTTCTCGAAGCGGGCGAGCACGTGGTTGAGGGTCTGCACGAGCATCCCCTCCTCCATCCAGTAGTTCCAGATCAGCTCCACCAGCGGGACTCCGCGCAGCGGGAGCGTGGTGCCGTAGCCGGGCACGCCGGGGTCGGCGTCGGCGGTGAAGCGCCTGCCGAACACGTAGGACCGCTCCCGGCCCTGCTCCAGCGTCTGGTTGCCGACCTTCCAGTTGACGGCGTCGCCGACGAACGTGCGGGCGGCGCGGCTGAGGCGGTCGTAGGCGTCGACCCCGTACCAGTCGGGGAACCCGGACCCGTGCCCGCCCGCCGTGCCGACGTCCTGCGGGAGCACTCCGGGCCGGGCGACCACGTCCTCGAAGTTGGCGTACCGCATGGCGTCGGTGACCTTGATGATGGCGTCCCACAGGGTGGAGTCCGCGCTGTCCGGCGGGGGTTCGGTGACCAGCGCGACCTTGCTCGGCACGGCGGGCCGGGGCGCGAACACGTGGATGGAGATGTGCTCGGGCGCGGGCGGGGTCCGTTCGCCCTCGCCCTCACCGGTGCCCTCGCCCTCCTCGGAGGTCTTCGTGTGCCGGGCGTAGGCGAGCTGGTAGCCGCCCGCGGTGTCGAACAGCACGTCCAGCCAGTAGTTCACACCGGGCCGCATCCCGATCAGGACGTTGCCGTCCTGGTCGGCCCCGACCAGGGGGTTGGCGGATCCCTGCGGTCGATGGGGATATTCCGGGAAGGAGAAGCAGTAGGTGGCGCCGGGGTCCGAGCCGTCGAGCTGGACGTTGAGCCGGGTGGGTGTCCCCACCTCGACCGGCGCTGCGGTGGTGGTCAGTTGCATGGCTCGTCCTCGTTTCAGGACGCCCGGCGCGTGGCCGGGCGTCGGATGACGTCGAGGCTGCCGCGCACGGCCCACGCCTGAAGCAGCGTGGACAGCAGCGCGCTTTCCGCCTCGGGGGTGATCACGCCGGTCGACCGGGCCTGGCCGACGGCGGCGAACACCAGCGACGGGCGTTGACGGGCCATGACGCCCACGTCCCCGTTCCACCGCCGGTACAGCTCCAGCAGCCGGTCGGGCTGCCTGCCGCCCTCCGGCCACAGCTGCCGCAGCGCGCGGCCCCGCAGCGCGGGCGGCCGGTGCTCCAGCAGCAGGTCCACCAGCGGCTCGATGCCCTCCTCCTGGCGTTCCAGCGCGTCGCGTTCGGGCGCGGGGAGCCGATCGGCGGGGTAGAGCCGTTTCCAGGTGGCGCGCATCGCCGCCCACTGGGGGTGCGGGTAGAGCGCCTCGCCGATGCTCGCGCTGAGCAGGACCCGCAGGTAGGGCGTCGGGTGCGGGTCGCCGGGGGTGGAGCGGAACACGAACAGCGACGGCAGGCTCACCACCGCCAGCAGGCCGGTGGTGGCGGTGAGCCCGAGCGTGCCCACCGACCAGCAGTCCGCGACGATCTCGCCGATCCAGTCCCACCACACCGGCCAGTGCTCGGCCGGGTCGTTCCGGTGCCTGCGCGCGATCTCCTCGCGCAACGACGCCACCAGCCCGAACTGCGCCGCGCCCTGGTGGCCGACCTCGTGCACGAGCGACGAGGCCAGGCCGCTGCCCACCATCCGTTCCCTGGGCACCCGGATGAGGGCGACCGGGCTGGGCGCCGCGCCGGGCAGCCGGGTGTGGACCCGGCGGATCGCGGCGCCCGGCCCGCGGGCGAGGTAGCAGACCGCCGGGATGTCGGTCTGGCCCGGCACGCGCACCCGCAGCGCGTCCCGTGCCAGCACGTCCATCCCGGACAGCCGCACCCCGGTGCCGTGCTCGCTGCGCTGGGTGACGACCTCGGTGAAGATGTCGAACTGGCCCAGCACGTCGTTGAACGCCATCCGGATGGCCACGAACCGCCGCTGCCGCTCGGCCGGGTCGGCTCCGTCGCCCTCGCCGTGCAGCCACCTCAGGTAGCCGCGGACGCGGGTGCGCAGCCTGCGCCGGTGGGCCACCAGGAACCGTTCGATGAGCAGGTGCGCGTCGTAGGGCAGTGCCGCGGCGAGCACCATGGTCTCGGTCAGGGCGAACGGCCGGACCTGGTCGAGGCGGACGGCCAGGCCGCGCGCCTCGTTGTCCAGCAGTCGGGTGGCGTCGTCCACGGCGGGCCCCTTCACAGGCCGGTGAGGACGACGCTGTCCCCCCGGCGTTCCCAGGAGCCGCGCCGCCCGAACACCGCGTCGCCGTCGGAGCCGGTGGGCACGGGCCAGGACAGCGCCGGGTAGCCGTGGCCCACGGCCCGCCGCCTGCCCCGCCGGGCGCGGAAGCGGTCCCGCACCAGCACGGGCGCGTGCCGCCGGGCGGCGTCGACCGTGGCCGTCCGCACCACCGACCGGGTGGACCCGGCGGCGGGGTTGCGGGCGGCGTTGCGGTAGGCCGCCCGCGCGAACCGGACGAAGCGGCGGGCCGACTCGTACTCGGCCTCGCGCTCGTCCAGCGCCTCGGCTTCCTCGGCCTCCAGCAGACCGCTCGCCATCGATCCCAGCGAGCGGCCGATCAGCGTGCCCGCGCCGGGCGCGATGAACGTGCCGATCGCCCCGCCGACGGTGGGCAGCGCCGCCTTGGCGACCTTGCGCAGCACACCGCCCAGGGTCCGACCGACCGGCGAGCGGATGAACCGCGACGCGCCCCGGACGACCCCTCGGGCCAGCTTGCCCAGGAACTGGTCCAGTTCCTCCTCGTCGGTGACGGCCAGCAGTTCCTCGACCAGTTCGGCTTCGTACTCGTCGTACATGGTCGTCCTCCTGTCGGTGGGGCGGGCTCACACGTCCAGCAGGACGATGCGGTTGCCCTTGCGGATCCACCGGCCTTCCTGCTGGCGCTTGCCCTGGGGGCGCGTGCCGTCCTGGACGAGTCCGGGCAGGTGCTTGCGGGCGGCGGCCTGCGCGGCGGCACGGGCGGTGGCGGCGGGGTCGCCGCCGGTGTTGCGGGCGGCCCGCTTCGCCGCGTCCACGGCGAAGCGCACGAACGCCTTGTTGACCTCGTACTCGGCGTCCTCGGGCGAGAGGCCCTCGGTGTCCACGCCCAGTTCGAACCGGCCGCCCAGCCACTGGCCCGCCCGCCTGCCGAACGCGCCACCCGCGCCACCCGCGACGGCGTTGCCCAGGAACTGGCCCACGTGCGGCAGCGCCTGCCGGGCCGCGGACTTGAGCACACCGCCGACGGCGCGGCCCGCGCTGGAGCGCGCGAAGTTGCGCACGCCCTTGGCGGCGCGGCCGATCAGCTTGCCCAGGAACTGGTCGAGCTCGGCCTCGCTGGAGACGTCGAGCAGCTGGTTGGCCAACTCCGACTCCTCGTCGTCGGCCTCCTGGTCGGGCAGCTCGTCGAACTCGAACTCGTCGACCTCGGTGAGGTCGGTCTCCTGCTCGGTCTCGAACAGCGCCCGGTCGATGTCGTGCATGGCGTTCTCCTTCGGTGTGGTCTGCCGTGCGTTCACCGGGAATGGGTGCACGATCCGTGCCAATGCCACGACCTGCGACGATGCCGACGGGTGGGGTCGGGGTGCGAAGCGCGCTTCCGAAGCGGGCTTCAGCGGGACGCGGGCAGGCCGAGCCCGGCGCGGTACTTGGCGACCGTGCGGCGGGCGACCCGGACGCCCTCGCCCGCCAGCGCGGCGCGGATGCCCTCGTCGCTCAGACCGCCGCGCGCGGCCAGTTCCGCCACCCGTGCCTTGACCGGGACGGCGGTGCCGAACAGGGTCGCCAGCGGCACGACCCGCCCGTCCGGGTGGCGCAGGGCCTTGCCCGCGACCGCGCGGCTGACCGTGGACGGGTGCAGGCCCAGGTCGTCGGCCACGCGGGCGCGGGTGAGGTCGCGGTGGCCGGGCGGGCCGTGGTCGAGGAACGCGCCCTGGTGCCCGACGGCGGCCGTGGCGACCCGGTGCAGCACGTCGGCGCGCAGGTCCAGGCCGCGGATGAGCTTGCGCGCGGCCTGTTCGTGCGGTTTCAGCCACGCCGCGGCCTCGCGGTCCGCCCGCACCGCCGCGGACTCCCGTGCCACCGCCAGCCCGTACCAGCCGCTGTCGGCGACCTCGACGTCGAACCCGCCGCCGGGTCGCCGGTGGACCAGCACGTCGGGCGCGGCGCGGACCTCGGGTTCGGCGTCCTCTGGGGTCGCGGCGGGCCGCAGCCGGGTCCGCACCAGGTCGAACAGGTCCGCCACCTGCCCCGGCGACACGCCCAGCGCCTCGGCGACCGCGTCCCGGTCGTCGGCGGCGACGGCGGGGAGGTGCTCGCGCACGACCTCCACCAGCAGCGGGGGCGCTTCCCCGGTGTCGACCAGTGCTCGTGCCTGCGCGGCGAGCAGGTCGCCGACGGTGCGCTCGGCGACGCCCGGCGGCCCGGCCACCTTCAGCGCCCGCACCGCTTCCTCGACCGCGGCGACGGCGACGCCGTGCAGGTCGGCGATGTCCTCCGGGTCGGCGTCGAGCAGGCCCCGGTCGGTCAGGTGCGCGACCACGACCGGCAGGGCGTGGCGGCAGTCCGACCGGATCTCCCAGCCCGCCGCGGTCTCCGTGGTGTCGAACGGCCGCGTCACGGCGTCGACGGCCGCGCGCGACGCGACCCCCGGACCCCGGCAGCGCGGGCACCCCGGTGAGGTCAGGTGCCTGCCGCAACCGGGGCACGGCGCCCCGGCCCGCCGGGTCAGCGCCGGGTTCTCCGCCAGCGCCCGCTCGACCCGCAGGGTCAGCTCGTCGCGCGCCAACGGCAGGAACTCCAACGCCTGCAACAGTTCCGGCAACGACCGCAACTCCAGCGCGGTGCCCAACCCGAGCGCGGGCACTCCCCCGTGCGACACGCCGACCTCCCCGACGACGCTCCCCACCATCCCGCAACCCCGGCCGCGCGGGACCCGGTTTCGGCGGAAAGCGCCCCTCCTCGCGCGGCTACCGGTGCCGTGCGCGGTCACGGTTCGGGCCGGATCGTTCGGTCCTGCCGAACGCGGCGGTCGGAAACCGCCGATTGTTCCCGCCGCCCGGTCGGCAGGAGGCTCACATGGTCCACGCGACACCACCGGAGGGGTCCGATGAACGCCGCTCTCGTGCACACCGAGTTGTCGATGCTGGTGACGGCGCTGTGGTTCGAGATCGACCACGGTGGTGGCTCGGCGGCCTCCGGGTTCTTCACCGCCGACGCGGAGTTGACGTTCTCGCGCCGGACGTTCCGCGGCACCGACGAGATCGACGGCGTGTACCGCGACCGGGCCGCGCGGGGGCCGCGGGTCTCGCGGCACGTGATGGCCAACTTCCACGTCCTGCGGCACGAGGCCGGTGTCGTCGACGCCGTGTCGGTCCTGGTGCTGCACGCCCACGACGGGGAGCCGCCGGTGCCGACGACCGCGCCGGTGATGGTGGCCGACGTGCTCGACCGGTTCGTCCGGGCCGGGGAACCGGGTGGGTGGCTCATCGCGTCGCGGCGGATCGAGAGCCGGTTCCTGGCGCCGGGTGCCGTCCTGGCCGTTCCCACGGAGTGAGGAATCCCTTGTCCCAGCAGGAATTTCCCGTGCCGACCACCCGTGGTGGGCTGCCGATCGTCGACTCCCACCTGTTCGACGACCTGCTCCCGCCGGAGGCGGCGTTCGAGTTGACCGCCGGTCTGCGTCGTCATCGCGAGCCGTACGTCGGTGTCACGGAGGACGGCACGCCGCGCCGGGGTCTCTACCGCCTCGACGGGGTTCGGACGTCCCCGAAGGCCGCGGTCGTGGCGGCGGAGGCCTACCTGGACGGGCTGGCGCCGCACCAGCGGGTGGTCGGCGCCCTGCCGATGGACGCCCCGGAGTGGCGGTTGTGGACGAACGCGATCCCGACGTGGCACCCGAAGGGCCTGCGCCTGGAGCGGCTCGCCCGAGCCGACCGCGACCGGGCGCTGGCCGTCGTCGAGGCGAGCCTGAGCCCGGTCGGGTACGCGGGGGTGCGGGCGGCGATGGCGCTCAACGCGAACCTGGGCGAGCTGGTCGACGACTACCGGGACACCCTGACGGAGTTCGCGTACTGGTTCACGGTCTTCGGCACGCCGTCCACCGACTCTCCGTGGGGATGGCAGCTCATGGGACATCACGTGGACCTGCACTGCGTGTTCGTGGCCGGGCAGGTGGTCCTGGCGCCGGTGTTCCTCGGCGCCGAGCCGACGTCCGGGTCGGGGCGGTTCGAGGGGGTGCGGGCGTTCGGCGAGGAGACCGACGTGGCGCTGGAGGTGCGCCGCGCCCTCGATCCCGACCGCGCCGACGAGTTCCTGCTGGGGTCGTCGCTGCTCGCGCGGGACCTCCCGCCCGAGCTGGCCGGGCCGTGGAACGGACGGCACCTCGCCGGGGCGGGCGGTGACAACCTCGTGCTGCCACCCGAGGGGATCGTCGCCGCGAGCCTGACGGCCGACCAGCGCGACGGTCTGGTGAGGCTGATCCGGGTCTACCTCGACCGCCTCCCGAAAGCGCAGGCCGAGCGCGACCTGGCGCTGGTCCGCGAGCACTTCGCCGAGACGCGGTTCGCCTGGCGGGGCGGTCACGGCGACGAGAGCGCCTTCTACTACCGGATCCACTCACCGGTGCTGCTGGTCGAGTACGACAACCACCCCGGTGTCTTCCTCACCAACCCCGAGCCCGCGCGCTTCCACGTGCACACCATCGTGCGGGCGCCCAACGGCAACGACTACGGACGCGACCTGCTCGCCCGGCACTACCGGCTCCACCACGGCTGACCACGGCGCACCGATCCGGCAGGTCAACGGAGGGCGGAATTCCTGCGCTCGTGGACCAAGCCGCCACCACCGCCGCCGGCGTTGACTTCGTGAGGTCGGAGCGGAGTGGCGGGAGGACGGCGTGAACCTGCGTCAGATGGAGTGCTTCCTCGCGGTCGCCGACGAACTGCACTTCCGGCGGGCCGCCGACCGCCTGCGGCTGGCCCCGCCCAGCGTGAGCGAGGCCGTCGCCGGGCTGGAACGCAGCCTGGGCGGCCGACTCGTCGAACGCACGAGCAGGCGAGTCCGGCTGACGCCCCTCGGCGCCGAGTTCGCCGCCGCGATCCGGCCGCCGATGGAGGCGTTGAACCGAGCCCACCGGACCACCCGCCTGCGCTCGGCACACCCCCGCGACCTCGTCATCGCCCACACCCCCGAGCTGGGGCCGCTGATCCTGCCCGCACTCGGCGAGACCCGGTGGCGGCCGGTCACCCTGCACACCACCGACCAGCTCGCCGCCGTCACGACCGGCGAGGTGGACGTGGGCCTGTGCTGGTCGGTCCCCGACCAACCCGGGATCACCAGCACCGTGCTCGGCGAGTTCCCGCTGGTCGCCGTGCTGCGCGCGACCGACCCGCTGGCGAGCCGCCACGCCGTGGCGTTCACCGACCTGCGCACCCGACGGCTCCTGGTCACCCCGCGCGCCGACAACCCCTACCTCGACAGCCGGCTGCGCGCCGACGTCCTCCGCGCGGGCATCCCCCCGGCCCACGTCGAGGAGGTGGGCCGCTACGACGAACTCGCCGTGCACGTCGCCGCGCACGGCCACGTCGGCGTCCACCCCGGCCCGATCACGTTCACCAACCCCTTGCCCACCATCGTGTTCCGCCCGATCACCGACGCCTCCGACACCGCCCGGATCTGCGCGATCACCCGCTCCGACGCCCCCACCGGGACCGTCGCGGCCCTCATCGCCGACCTGCGGACGATCGTCGGCGCGCTCGGCGACCACGCTTGAGACCCGTCCGGACCAGCCGCGGCCGGGTTGTCCGGAGGTATCGATCCCAGGGCGACCTCGGCAGACTGGGACCATGACGCGCAGCCGGGGCGACCGGGTCGACGGCGGTGCCGTGCCGGTCGACTACGACACGGATCCGGGTCGGTTCGCGGCGAACGCGCTCTCCACGGCCCTGTTCTCCCGCGACGGCGACATCCACGCCGAGGTCGCCGAACGACTCGTCGCACGACACTGCTCGCTGGTGCTCGACGTCGGCGGCGGGACCGGCGCGCTCGCCCGGCTGCTGCTGGACGTCGGTGTGCGGACGGTGGTCGCCGACCGGGCTCGGCACGTCGCCCGCGCGCCCGGTGCCGCGGTCCGCGCGGACGCCCAGGCGCTCCCGTTCCGCGACGGCGTCTTCGACG
>DATMCA010000057.1:0-2047 GCA_035559015.1 Umezawaea sp.
ACCGGGCCGGTGCTCGTGACGCCCAGCCAGGACACCGGCATCTCGCTCGAGGCCGGGGCGGAGCAGGTCGGGCCGATGGGTCGCATCGACCTCACCGGCACGTACGCGACCGGCGAGGGCGCCGTGCTGCAGGTGCAGCGCGCCACGGGTCCCGGCGACTCCTGGGTCGACTTCCCGGTGACCGCCACGGTGAGCGGCGGGACGTTCTCGACCTACGTCCAGACCGGCCGGACCGGCCCCAACCGCTTCCGCGTGATCGACACCGACACCGACCTGGCGTCCAACGAGGTCACCATCACCATCGGGTGACGACCCGTCCCCGGATCAGTTGTCGGGGATCCAGTCCATCGTCTTCGGGTCGGCGCCGTGCCGACCCTGGTCGCCCTGGTCGAGCGCGGTGATGCCCGCCATGTCGTCGGCGGTCAGCTCGAAGTCGAAGAGCGCGAAGTTCTCGCGCATCCGCTCGGGCTTCACCGACTTGGGGAAGATGATGTCGCCGCGCTGGACGTGCCAGCGCAGGGTGACCTGGGCGGGCGTGCGGTCGAGCCGCTCGGCGATCGCCACGATGGTCGGGTCGTCCAGTACGTCGCCCTGGGCGATCGGCGACCACGCCTCGGTGGCGACGTCGTACGACGCGTTCGCGGCGCGCACCGCCTCGTTGCCGAAGTACGGCTGGACCTCGACCTGGTTGACCGCCGGCAGCTTCCCGCTGTCGTCGATGATCCGCTTCAGGTGGTCGGGCTCGAAGTTCGAGACGCCGACCGACGTCGCCCTTCCGTCGCCCCCTTGCGCAGAGAACTCCGTCAACGTGCGCCAGGTGGACTCGAAGTCGCCGTCGTACCTCGTGGGCAGCGGCCAGTGGATGAGGAACAGGTCGACCCGGTCGAGCCCGAGCTTCCGCAGCGACTCGTCGAAGGCCCGGCGGGCGTCGTCGGCGCGGTGGTAGCCGTTGTTGAGCTTGGTGGTGACGTAGAGCTCGTCGCGCGGGATCCCGCTGGCCGCGATGGCTCGGCCCACGCCCTCCTCGTTGCGGTACATCTGCGCGGTGTCGAGGTGCCGGTACCCCGCCTCCAGCGCCCCTTCGACCGCCTCCTGGGTCTGCTCGGGCTTGATCTGGAACGTGCCGAAGCCGAGCTGAGGGATGGTCGTGCCGTCGTTGAGCTTGATGTCGGGTACCGAGTTCATACCTCGCATGACAACGACGGGACGCCGGGTATTCCGGCCGGTCTCAGCCCGTGGCGTTCGGGTCGCGCCACTGGCGCTCGAAGGGGAGGCGCCAAGAGAAGGGGGCAATGAGCTGGTGGATCTGGTTGGGGCCCCAGGAACCGGGGTGGTACGGCCGCACGACCGGCGGGTTCTCCAGCAGCGGCTGGGAGATCTCCCAGAGCCGCTCGATGCCCTGGGCCGTGGTGAACAGCGTGCGGTCGCCCCGGGCGGCGTCGTAGATGAGCCGTTCGTACGCCTCCAGCACCGCGCCCGCCCAGGTCGTGTCGCGCATCGCGAACTGCATCGACAGCTTCTGCAGCTGCATGCCCGGCCCGGGCTTCTTGCCGTAGAACGACAGCGACATCTTCGCCTGGTCCGCCAGGTCGAACGTCAGGTGGTCGGGGCCGTGGTCGCCGACGCCCGAGCCTGCCGGGAACATCGACTTCGGCGGCTCCCGGAACGCGATCGAGATGATCCGGGCGCCCTCCGCCAACCGCTTCCCGGTGCGCAGGTAGAACGGCACGCCGGCCCAGCGCCAGTTGTCGATGTAGCACTTGAGGGCGACGAACGTCTCGGTCTCGGACTCCGGGTCTACGCCCTCGATGTCGCGGTAGCCGACGTACTGTCCCCGCACCACGTCGTGCGGCTCGATGGTGCACATCGACCGGAAGACCTTGTTCTTCTCCTCCGAGATGGCCCGCGGCTCCAGGGCAGTCGGGGGTTCCATCGCCGTGAAGGCGAGCACCTGGAACAGGTGCGTGACCACCATGTCGCGGTAGGCGCCCGTCGCCTCGTAGAACGACGCACGCTGCTCGAGGCCGAGCGACTCCGGCACGTCGAT
>DATMCA010000058.1:0-6255 GCA_035559015.1 Umezawaea sp.
CGCGCACCCCCGGCGGCACCCCCGACCACCGCACTCCGGACGGCCGGACGCCCGTCACCCCGGACGGCCGGACCCCCGGCACGTCCGACGGCCGGACCCCCGGCACCCCGGACGGCCGCACCCCCGGTACCCCCGACCACCGTGCCCCCGGCACCCCGGACCCCGGCGCCACCCCCGGCACTCCCGACGCCCAGCACCACCCGACCACCAACCCGGACGGCAGCTCCGCCGCCTCGACCCACGAGTGGCCCTCGGACCCCGCCCCGGCCAGCCGCGGCACGGACTCCGGCGCGACCCCGGACCCCACCCCCAACGCGGGCCCGAGCGCAGACCCGGCGGTCGATCCCCACAAGAACGTCTGGGGCAACCCGACCGGTGTCGTGCCGGGCTTCTCGGACGACGGCCCGTACATCCCGGTGCACGAGAGCACCGGCGCGGGCGACCGCGAGGTCGGCACGTACGACCAGCGGGTGGCGGCGATCGTCGAGCCGACCTACCAGCCGTACGGCCCGCACGGGACGTTCGACGAGTTCATGCGACACCACACCACCGACGGCACAGTGAACGGCCCGATCGCGTGGCCGCCGAACCAGGGTGCGGCGGGTGCCCGCGTGGTCGTGGAACTGCCCGCGGGCACGGTGCTCGACCGGTTCGGCAGCCCGCAGGGCGACTTCCTGTCGCCGCTGCGACCGGACGGTCAGCCGTACGGGTTCGGCGAACGCGCGATCCTGCCCGACAGCATGGGCAAGGGCTACCACGTCTACGTGCTGGACCGGCCCATGCTGGTCGAACTGGCGACCGTGGCGCCCGCGTTCGACCAGCCCGGTGGCGCGCGCCAGCTCCAACCCGTGTTCGACCCGAGCCTGGCGGACGCCAGCGGCCGGGTGAACCTGGACAGCCTCCGCCAGGCGGGCGTCCTGCACGAGGTGCCGTCGCCGCCGCCGAACGGCGTCGTCCTGCCGCCGGACTTCGGCACGCACGCCCCGGACGGCAGCACCGTCCTCACGCCGGACACCGCGACGGTCGCGGACGCCCGGAACGGCGCCTTCGACCACCACGACACCCCGAACGACAGCACCGGCACCCCGACCGACACCACACCCACCGACGGCACCCCCACGACCCCGACCGGCCCCACCCCCCTCGGTGACGTGTCGCCTCGGGTGGAGCAGGCGATCCGGTCCAGCGAGGTCACCCCGGCGGGCGTGGCGCTGCACGCCGAGGCCCCGCTGCGCGACCTGTCGTCGCGGATCCCGGCCAACGGCGAGCACGCCGTCCTGGACGTGCACACCGCGGGCGACGGCGTCCGGATCGGCGAGACCCACTACACGCGGGCCGAGCTGGTCGAGCTGATCAACAACCACCCGGACCTCGCGGGGCGGCCGATCATGCTGGTCGGCTGCGACGCGGCGGCGGGCGGCGAGAACAGCCTCGCCGCGCACGTGGCCCGCGAGACCGGCCGGCAGGTGATCGCGCCGGACAGCCTCGCGTGGTCGGACCGGCACGGCAACGTCTACTCCAGCTCCCCGGAGACGACGAACGGCCAGCAGAGCCCGCGGATCCCGCCGGACGGCGGCTGGCACGCGTTCGAGCCGGACGGCACGAGCACGCCGGTCGGCGAGAACGGGATGCCGCCGGGTCACACGCCCACCGGCGACCTGGCCGACGCGCTGGACGCCGAGCACCGCGGTGAGCGCGACCTGCACCCGCAGGTCCAGACCCCGTGGACCGAGCCGACCACGTCGCACGAGCAGACGGTGCGGATGGGCGGCGGCCAGTCGCTGTTCGACGGCCGCGAGCTGCCGCTCGACACCCGCATCGAGGTGCTCGACGAGAACGGCCGGCTCCGCACGGTCGTGCACGTGGACGCCGAGGGCGCGGTCAGCGTCGACGCCATCGCGCCGAACACCCGCGACGGCGTGAACCCGGAGATCGCCCACCCGCACCCGGACGCGAACTACCGGGTCCAGGTCGGCAGCCGCAACGACGTGTTCGTCGCGGGCCCGGACGGGTCGCCGCAGACGCAGAACGACACCGTCAAGATCGGCGGCAGGTCCGTCGAGGTGACCAGGCCGGTGACGATCACCGAGCCGCCGACGCCCGCGAACGGCGAGCAGGCGATCGGTCGCGGCCACCCGCTGGCGCCCGGCCCGAACGAGGCGTTCACCGCCCGCCCGGACCTGCCCGCGAACACCCGGTTCGACGTCACGGACACCGAGGGCAACCACCGCGGCACCGTGCAGACCGACGAGAACGGCACGCCGAGGTGGGTGGCCGCGCCGGAGAGCGTCGGCGACCGGCCGAACCCGGAGGTCGCCAACCCGATCCCCGGCTCGAACTACAACGTCGACCGCGGCCCGCTCTACCAGGAGTTCAGCACCGACGCGACGGGTCGCCCGGAGCCGGGCGTCACCTACGAGCGGCCGACGACGAGCAACCAGGTCGAGGTCACGGGCCTGCCGCAGAACCGGCCGCTGACCCAGCACGACGGGCAGCCGCTGGCCTCGGACACCGAGTACGTGGTCCGGGACGGCGACCGGGTCCGCACGCGCGTGTTCGTCGAGGACGGCGGTCTCACCCACGTCGAGACCGAGTCCGGCCAGCGCGGCCGGTTGAACCCGGAGATGGCGCGGGCCCCCGAGGGCGCGGACATCACCACGGACCCGTACTACGGCACCGGCGCGGCGCGGACGCCGACGTGGCCGGACCCGCCGAACGGCGAGGTGCGCGTCACCCAGGAGATCCCGCTCGGCGAGAACGGCAAGCCGCTGCGGGACGAGAACAACCAGGTCGTCCGGACCGTGCGGATCGACGGCGACACCAGCGGGTGGACGGCGGAGCAGCGCGCGGCCGTCGAGCGGCCGGTGCGGCCGAACGACCCGTTCGTCACCCGCGACCTGCCGCCGGGCACCCGGTTCACCCTCACCGACGAGCGCGGGCCGTACAGCACCTTCCAGAGCGGTGAGGACGGCGCGGTCTCGCACGTCCACACCGCGCCGCCGTTCAGCGCCGAGCTGAACAACCCGCGGCCGACGGCGGTCTACGACGTCGACAGCGGCCGGTGGAAGTTCCTGACCGACGACCGGGCCAACACGGTCGCGTCGACGGGCACCCCGGCGTACGACGGCGGCACGGAACGCCGCCGCGACACCACGTCGCAGACCGACGCGGGCGCGCTGGCGGGCAAGGGCGAGGACGGCCGCAACATCGCCGACGGCGGTCACCACCAGGGCAAGGAGTCCGGTGGCCCCGGTGAGCTGATCAACGTCTCCAGCCAGCAGCGCGACCAGAACTCGGGCCTGGAGCGGCCCGCGTTCGTCCGCGAGGACACCTGGTATCAAATGGAGCGGGACCGCGCGGACCTGGAAGCGGCTTCGGGCGGTTCGATCGAGCTGGTCGACACCTTCGCGATCCGGGAACCAGGCCAGGACCACCCGCACACGTACCAGACCCGGTGGCGCGAGACACTGCCGGACGGTCGCTTCAAGATCCACGTCAGGAGCTATCCGAATGACCACAACGCAGCCCTCTGGCCATCCGACTTCTGAGTCGGACGACCGCGAGGAAGAGCTGATGCAGCGGATCGGCGCCATGCTGCTCGAAGTGGAGCCCGAGGGCTGGCGTCGGATCGACCTGCTGGTGAAGCTCAACGTGAAGGTGCACGACACGGAGCTGGCCGTGTACCTGGAGAACGGCAAGACGGCC
Organism: Umezawaea sp.; assembly: GCA_035559015.1. GTDB lineage: Bacteria > Actinomycetota > Actinomycetes > Mycobacteriales > Pseudonocardiaceae > Umezawaea. The sequence continues at coordinate 3,706 of DATMCA010000058.1, forward strand.
GAGGTGGTGCCCCCCGAGGGCATCACCAAGGTGTTCGCCGAGCTGCGGCAGCTGCACCACAAGCCCGGTCGGGGCACGTGGTTCTCGGCGCGGCTCACGGTGGACGCGCCGGGGCGGATGGACTTCTCCTACAACATGGACCACGACCCGCTGTGGAACCCGCCGATCCCGGCCGAGTTCTGGGTGCGCGACCTGGAGGTGTTCCCTCGTGACGAGGCGTTCATCCCCGCCTGGTTGAGCACCCGGATCGCGGCAGGCAACGAGGAGCAGAAGGCATGACTTCCCCACAGCCCCGGCTGTCCCCCGAGGACCAGAACGCGATCCTCGGCTCGGTCACCACCCTGCTGATCCACCGGCTGCCGGGTGACTGGAGCCAGCTCTTCCTGGACTTCCGCGCGATGGGCGCCTACGTCGAGGCCCCCGTCTCGGTGCTGAACATCTTCGGCCAGTCCGTCGAGTGGACGCTGCCGGAGGAGGCCCTGCCGTTCTTCCTGGAGCTCCGCGCGGGCATGTACCGCGAGGGCGAGGGCACCTGGTTCTCGGCGCGGTTCCACCTGGCTCACCCGAACGTGTACTCCATCGAGTACAACTGGACCGAGGAACCGGCGTGGACGCACCGGCCCTCGGCGAAGCACTTCGCCGAGGAACTGGAGATGTTCCCGCGCGCCGAGGTCCCGGCGTGGTTGGTGGGGACCCCCGCCGAGGGCGACCAGGGCTCGGTCCGGCTGTACGACGCCCCGGTGTTCGACGGCAGCGACGAGCAGGGCAGGCCGATCGCCCCGCGCCCCGCCGTGCACCCGCAGGACCGCGACGACGTGCTGAAGTACCTGGAGAACGCGCCCGTGGTGCTCGCGGCCCGCGGCTACGGCCCGGACCTGCTCCAGCCCGACGCCGAGCCGGACGTGCCCCAGTCGTTCCACACCGACGGCACGTGGGTGTGGTCCGGCGCGGTCCCGCACTACTTCCGCAAGCACGGCGTGAACCCCGTGCCGCAGCTCGTGCAGCACATCCACGACAACGGCTACCAGGTGCCGCCGGTCGACGACGCCGCCCAGGACGCCGCCACCCGGATCGCGACCGGTGAGGCCGAGTCGCAGCCGCTGCCGGAGTACCGGCCCAGGCAGATCGCCGAGCACGACCGGCAGTCGCTCGCCCAGCTCCAGGAGCGGCTGAACCGCTTCGGCGTCGCGCCCCACGAGTACGGCATCGTCGAGCCGAAGCTGGACGCCCTGGTCATCGAGCCCGCGCCGGGCACCGAGAACGGGTGGCAGCTCCAGTACTGGGACGCCAACCGCGGCCCGAGCGGCAGGCCCGCCGTGTTCCCGAACGCCGCCGCGGCGGCGCAGACGCTGCTCGGCACGCTCCTGTGGTCGCCGGAGCGCGACGCGGCCCGCGCCCAGCAGGCCGCTCCCGCCCCGGTCGCGCAGCCCGCCCCGCCGACCGCGCCGGTGCCCGCCCAGGAGATCCAGCCGCTGCCCGACGAGCCGCCGCTGTCGCTGCTGCGCGACCGCGAGCCGGTCCTGCTCCAGCCGGGGGTGGAGGTCGACCGGTTCGGCGACGAGAACGGCAACCTGGTCTTCGCCGCCCGGACCATGTTCGGCAACCGCTCGCTGCCACCGGACTGGCTGAACCGCCGCTACCACGTGTACCGCGTGCAGCGGCCCGTCCCCGCGGCCAAGGGCATCGCCGTGCCGTGGTTCGGCCAACCGGGTGGTGGCACGGGGTTCTTCCTGGCCAAATCGGTTCGCGATCTGCTCCTCGACGGCAGCCTGATCGAGGTCGCGGAAGCCACCACCACCCCACCCCCGCCCCAGACCTCCGCCACCTAGCCCCCTAGCCGGTACCGCTTCGGTTTTCCCGCGCGCTCCGATCGGGTTATGGTCGGGCCGGCGTGGTGGTGCTCTGATTTCGGCCCAGCAGGGGGTCGTTCCGGTACGCGGAGTCGCGGGGGAAGATGTTGGTGTGTCCGAGCCGAAGCCGTTGAACCCGACAGAGCAGGACGCTCTGGTCAAGCAGATCGGGCTGACCCTGATGCGGGCCGCCCCCGAGGGCTGGCAGAACGTCGTCGCCGACTACCGCGCGACCGGCCGCTACTTCGAGCTGTCCGCAGAGGTGCGGGCGGCCGACGGGAGTTCGCAGGGGTGGGCGCCTCCGCAGGAGGTGGCCGCGCTGTTCTCCCGTCTCCGCGCGGGTATGCACCTCGAGGGTCGGGGCAGCTGGTCCAACGCCCGCTACCAGCTGGACCAGCCCGCCAGCTACAACCTCGACTTCGACCGGACCGAGCCGAAGTGGCAGACACCGCCACCGCCGCAGGCCTACGTCGACGAGATGCGCTTCTTCCCGCGTGCCGAGGAGAACGTGCCGGACTGGCTGCGCAAGTGGCTGCCGCCCGGCGGCCAACCCCCCGTCGCGCCGCCACCACCGCAGGTCCCGCGCGGTTTCCGGACCGCCCGCGTCTTCGACGGCGCCGGTGCGGACGGCCGCCCGTCGGTCAACCGCCCGCCGATCCCGGACCACGAGCGCGAGGCGCTGCTGGACTACCTGGACCGC
>DATMCA010000059.1:0-2818 GCA_035559015.1 Umezawaea sp.
GACGACGCCATCGAGATCGACGTCGACGCCCTCTACGACGGCACCGACGTGTTCATCGGCGGCGTGATGGAGCACATCGAGGAGGCGGGCGTGCACTCCGGCGACTCCGCCTGCACGCTGCCGCCCATCACCCTGGGAGAAACGGACATCGACGCGGTCCGCCGCTCCACCGAGGCCATCGCCAAGGGCATCGGCGTGCGCGGCCTGCTGAACGTCCAGTACGCGCTCAAGGACGACGTCCTCTACGTCCTGGAGGCGAACCCCCGCGCGTCCCGCACGGTGCCGTTCGTGTCCAAGGCGACCGCCGTGTCGATGGCCAAGGCCGCCGCCCGGATCATGCTCGGCACCACCATCAAGGAGCTCCGCGGCGAGGGGATCCTGCCCGCCGCGGGCGACGGGGCGAAGCTGCCCGCGCACGCGCCGGTGTCGGTCAAGGAGGCCGTGCTGCCGTTCCACCGGTTCCGCACGCGCGAGGGCAAGGGCGTCGACTCGCTGCTCGGCCCGGAGATGAAGTCGACCGGCGAGGTCATGGGCATCGACGTGTCGTTCGGCATGGCGTTCGCCAAGTCGCAGACCGCGTCCTACGGCTCGCTGCCGACCTCGGGCAAGGTCTTCGTGTCCGTCGCGAACCGCGACAAGCGCGCGATGATCTTCCCGGTCAAGCGGCTCGCCGACCTCGGCTTCGAGGTGCTCGCCACGTCCGGCACGGCGGAGGTGCTGCGCCGCAACGGGATCCCGTGCACGGTGGTGCGCAAGCACTTCGACGGCGTCGAGAACATTGTGGACATCATCCTCGCGGGCGAGGTCGACATGATCATCAACACCCCCTACGGCAACAGCGGGCCGCGCATCGACGGCTACGAGATCCGCACCGCGGCCGTCGCCAAGGACATCCCGTGCGTCACCACGATCCAGGGCGCGGCGGCGGCGGTGCACGGCATCGAGGCCGCCATCCGCGGCGACATCGGCGTGCGCTCCCTCCAGTCGCTCCAGGCCTCCCTGAAGGAGGGCTCCGAGTGACTTTCGGGACCAGGCTGGCGAAAGCGGTCGCCGAACGCGGCGCGCTGTGCGTGGGCATCGACCCGCACCCCGCGCTGCTGACCGAGTGGGGCCTGCCGGGGGACGTCACGGGGCTGGAGCGGTTCGCGCTCACCTGTGTCGAGGCGTTCGGCGGCCGGGTGTCGCTGGTGAAGCCGCAGTCCGCGTTCTTCGAGGCGCACGGCTCCAAGGGCGTGGCGGTGCTGGAACGCGTGATCGCCGACCTGCGGGACGCCGACACGCTGGTGCTCGTGGACGCCAAGCGCGGGGACATCGGCTCGACCATGGCGGCCTACGCGGCGGCCTACCTGACCGAGGGGTCGCCGCTCGCGGGCGACGCCGTCACGGTCTCGCCGTTCCTCGGCTTCGGGTCCCTCGACCCGGCGGTCGAGGCGGCGCGGGCGCACGGGCGGGGCCTGTTCGTGCTCGCCCGCACGTCCAACCCGGAGGGTGCGACCGTGCAGCGCGCGGTCCAGCCCGACGGGCGCACGGTGGCGCAGTCGATCGTGGACGGCGCCGCCGCGGCCAACGCGGGCGCCGAGCCGCTGGGCGACGTGGGGCTGGTCGTCGGGGCGACGCTGGCGGAGCTCGACGTCGACCTGTCCGGGCTGAACGGCCCGGTCCTGGCGCCGGGCTTCGGCGCGCAGGGGGCCGGCCTGGCGGACCTGCGCCGGCTCTTCGGGGCCGAGCTGCGCGGCGTGCTGCCCTCGTCCTCGCGGGACGTGCTGAGGCACGGCCCCGACGTGGCCGCTCTGCGGGCCGCTGCGCTGCGCGTGCGCGACGAGGTGGGCTGACCAACCGGGAACGGCGCTCAGGGCCGTCCTGCGGGCACTCAACGCCCGTGGGGCGGCCCTGCTCGTTCACGGGGTCGTCCGGGAGTGGTCCACCCCGCCGAAAACGGTGTTCGGGGACGTCCCGGGGCGCCGGGCGCGGATGTCCGATTCCGACACGCTTGCCGAGGTCCGCTCACCTGGGCAAACGTTCCCTGGTACGGTCCACGCCACCGGCAGCTCGATCGTCCGAGGTGCGCATACCACACAGGTCGTGGCCAATGCGTTACCGGAGGCGGTGACGAGACCGTCGGTGCGAGTTGGTACTACTACCCCTCGCCGCGCACCAACTGATCGCTGTAAAGCTCAACCCTGACTGGGTTGGGGCCGAAGTTGAAAGCAAGGGTCTTAGCAAAACCCATCAACTTCCGGACCCGCGTTGTACCCAGGCAATTGAGGTCGGTACGGTCGCGGCACAGATCCCAGAATTAAATTCCCACACCACGGAGGAAATCGTGGCCCTTCCCCAGCTTACCGAGGAGCAGCGGGCCGCAGCGCTGGAGAAGGCTGCTGCCGCTCGTCGCGTTCGGGCTGAGCTCAAGGAGCGCCTCAAGCGTGGCGGCACGAACCTGACCGATGTGCTCAAGGCCGCCGAGAGCGACGAGATCCTGGGCAAGATGAAGGTGTCCGCTCTGCTCGAAGCTCTCCCGGGCGTCGGCAAGGTTCGCGCGGCCCAGATCATGGAGCGGCTTGAGATCGCTACCAGCCGTCGCCTGCGTGGCCTGGGCGACCGCCAGCGCAAGGCGCTGCTCGCCGAGTTCAGCAGCGAGTGAGTAGTGGCACCGAGGCGGGGTCGGGCTCATCTGCCCGGCCCCGCCTCACCGTACTTTCCGGCCCGTCCGGTGTGGGCAAGTCCAGCGTGCTGGCCGAGCTGCGCCGACAGGGGCCGGTGAACGTGCACTTCAGCGTCTCGGCGACCACCAGGAAGCCGAGGCCGGGCGAGGTCGACG
>DATMCA010000060.1:0-2349 GCA_035559015.1 Umezawaea sp.
ATATCTGCGCGATCATTTCGACATGGCCGAGATTCAGGCAAAAGGGCGGGCGGTGCTCGCACCACTCGCTGTTGCGAGCCTGGTTCTGTCGTTGTTCCCGATTGTTTACCTGCACGTGGCGTCGGCGGGTCAGATTAGTCCCATCAGCCACACGATCAGCGACTACATCTTCGTCGCCAACGGGACCGGGCTGCTCGCGGTGACGGCGCTGTCGCTCGCCGCGGGTTCCGTCGTGCTGCTGATCGCCCTGTTCGGGGCGGGTCTGCCGCGTCGTGGGCCGATCACCGTGCTGGTGGGCCTGTGGGCGGCGGGCTTGACCGTGGCCGCCGCCTTCCCGACCGATCCGACCGGAACCCCGACGACGATGTCCGGCGCCGTGCACCGCTACGCGGGCGCGGTGATGTTCGTGAGCCTGCCGCTGGCGGGTTTGCTCATTTCCCGGCGATTCATCCCGAGTACCACTGTCCGACGCCTTTCGTTGGCCAGCGGGATCACCAGCTTCCTATTTCTGCTCAGCCACATTCCGGTTGTTTTCCCGGGGGATGGCGCACTGCTGCTGGGGTTGGTCGAACGGATCCTGTTCGCCGTCCTCTACGGCCTGCTGTTCGCACTGGCCGCCGCTCTCTGGCGGGACACCGCGCCGCGGCGGCGCACGGGGGAGGTGACCGCGTGACCGGCATCGCGATCCTGCTGGCCGTGGTGGGCGCCGCGTTCTTCGCCTTCGCCGCCCGGCTCCAGCACAGCGCCGTGGGCCAGGGCGACGGCGGCCCCCGGATCTCCGAACTGCTCCGCCGCCCGCGCTGGCTCGGCGGCCTGGTCCTGCTCGTGGCCGGCGCGGGCGTGCACGCCGTGGCGCTCGGCATGGCCCCGCTGACCGTCGTGCAGCCCGTCGGGGTGCTGGCGATCGGCATGACCGCGCTGCTGGACGGTCGCCGCAAGGCGCTGCCCGCCGTGGCGCTCACCACGTTCGGCGTCGGCGCGTTCGTGCTGCTCGCGGCGGGCAGCGCCACGGCCACGCAGGTCGCGCCCGAAGCGGAGTTGAGCGCCGGACTGCTAGTGCTCGGCCTGATCGCGGTGCCCGGCCTGCTGGGCATCCTCAGCGGGCGCCCGCACCTCCGGGCGCTGTCCTTCGGCGTCGCGGGCGGCGTGGCCTACGGCTACGTGTCCGTGCTCATGCGGGCCGTCTCCCAGGACGTCCAGCAGGGGGCGTTCGACCTCGCGTCCGCCGGGTCCGTGCTCGGCATCGTCGCCGCGCTGCTCGTCGGCGGCTGGTTCATCCAGCACGCCTACGCCTGCGGCCCCGCCCACCTCACCGTCGCGTGCCTCACCGTCGTCGACCCGCTGGTCGCCGTCGGCATCGGCGCCGGCCTGCTGGGGGAGTCCGCCCGCACCACCGGGTGGACCGCCCTGGCCCAGATCGTGTGCGCCGCGCTCGCCATCGGCGGCGTCTGCGTGCTCGCCCGTCGAGAAACACCACCCACCAGATCGGAGAAGCTCGTGAGCAACGGACGCGCACTGCGGATCGTCGTCGCGGCGGAAACCTTCCCCCCTGACGTCAACGGCGCGGCTCGGTTCGCGCACCGCCTGTCGGTCGGCCTGGCAGGTCGGGGCCACGACGTCCACGTCATCTGCGCCGACCCGGTGGGTCCGGCCAAGACCGAGATAGTCGACGGCATCACCGTCCACCGGCTGCGGTCCCGCCGCACGCCCTTCTACCGGGGCTTCCGGGTGTGCCTGCCCAAGGACGTGCGCGGCCCGGTCCGCGACCTCCTGGACCAGCTCGAACCCGACCTGGTGCACGTCCAGGCGCACTTCATGATCGGTCGCCAGGTGCTCCGCCAGGCCGCCGAGCGCGGCATCCCCACCGTGGCGACGAACCACTTCATGCCGGAGAACCTGTTCGGCCACGCGCACATCCCCACGTGGTTGCAGCGGGTGGCGTCGCGCCTGGCGTGGCGCGACCTGAACAAGGTGTACTCGGTCGCCGACGCGGTGACCGCGCCGACGCCGCGCGCGGTGGAACTGCTGCACGACAAGGGTTTCCCGCGCCGCGCGGTGCCGGTGTCCTGCGGTATCGACATCGACCGGTACCGGCTGCGCGAGGCCACCCGCGTCAACGCCCACCCGACCGTGCTGTTCGTCGGCAGGCTCGACGAGGAGAAGCGCGTCGACGAGCTGCTGCGGGCGTTGGCGCTCGTGCCGAGGCTGCACGCGGAGATCGTCGGCGACGGCTCGTGCCGTCCCGAGTGGGAACTCCTCGCGGCCCACCTGGGCATCACGGATCGGGTGCGGTTCCGCGGGTTCGTCGACGAGGAGGCCCTGCTCGACGCCTACGCGAACGCCGACGCG
>DATMCA010000061.1:0-3893 GCA_035559015.1 Umezawaea sp.
GCCTCGGCGCCGGAGTTGCAGAACAGCACCCGGCCACCACCGTCCACACCGGACAGTTCGAGCAGGCGCTCGGCCAGCGCCAGCGACGGCTGGTTGATGTAGAAGTTCGAGGTGTGGGACAGCTTGCCGATCTGCTCCGTCACCGCGGCGACGATCGCCGGGTGCGCGTGGCCGAGCGCGTTCACCGCGATGCCCGACACCAGGTCGAGGTAGCGGTTGCCGTCGGTGTCCCAGACGAACGCGCCCTCGCCGCGGTCGAGCGTGAGCTGCGGCGTCCCGTAGTTGTTCATCATCGCGGCCTGCCACCGCTGCTGGTCGTTCACGCTTCATCCCCCATGACCATCGTGCCGACACCGCTGGAGGTGAAGACCTCCAGCAGCACGGAGTGCTCCAGCCTGCCGTCGATGACGTGCGCCTGCGGCACCCCGCCGCGCACCGCCCGCAGGCAGGCCTCCATCTTCGGGACCATGCCGCTGTCCAGGTGCGGCAACATCTTCTCCAGGTCGTCCGCCGACACCTGGTGCAGCAGCGACGACCGGTCCGGCCAGTCCGAGTACAGACCTTCGACGTCGGTCAGCACCACGAGCTTCTTCGCCTTCAGCGCGATGGCGAGCGCGCCGGCGGCGGTGTCCGCGTTCACGTTGTGCACCACGCCGTCGACGTCCGGCGCGACCGAGCTGACGACCGGGATCCGGCCCGCCCGCACGATGTCCAGCACCGCCTCCGGGTTCACGCCGACGATGTCGCCGACCAGGCCGATGTCCACCGGCTCGCCGTTGACGATGGCGGGGCGGCGGCTGGCGGTGAACAGGTGCGCGTCCTCACCGGACATGCCGACCGCGTGCGGGCCGTGGGCGTTGATCAGGCCGACGAGCTCCCGGCCGACCTGGCCGACCAGGACCATGCGGACGACGTCCATCGCCTCCGGCGTGGTGACCCGCAGCCCGCCGCGGAACTCGCTCTCGATGCCCAGCTTCTTGAGCATCGCGCCGATCTGCGGGCCGCCGCCGTGCACGACGACCGGGTGCAGCCCGGCGAGCTTGAGGAACACCATGTCCTGCGCGAAAGCCCGCTTGAGCTTGTCGTCGATCATGGCGTTGCCGCCGTACTTCACCACGACGACCGCGTCGCGGAACCGCTGCAACCACGGCAGGGCTTCGACGAGGACGGCGGCCTTGGCACCGGCCTCCTGCTGCGTCGGGTTCTCCTCGACGGTCACGACGAGTACGCGCTGTTCTCTTCGACGTACTCGTGCGACAGGTCGGTGGTGAGGATCGTGGCCGTGCCGTCGCCGACGTTGAGGTCGATCACGATCTCGATCTCGCGGCCGGACAGGTCGGCGGCCGAGCGGTCCTCCGCCCTGGTGCCGTTGGAGAACAGGACCGCGCGGTTGATCGTGATGCCGAGCTTGTCCTGGTCGATCACGGCGTCGGCGCGGCCGATCGCCATCGCGATGCGGCCCCAGTTCGGGTCCGAGCCGTACAGCGCGGTCTTGACCAGGTTGTCCTCGGCGACCGTGCGGCCGACCAGCACCGCCTCGGCCTCCGTCGCCGCGCCCCGCACGACGATCGAGACCTCTTTGGTCACGCCCTCGGCGTCCCCCTGGAGCTGCTTGACCAGGTCGCCCGCGACGGCGGTGAGCAGCGCGGTGAAGTCCTCGGCGGTGGGCGTCACGCCGGACGCGCCGGACGCCAAGACCAGCACGGTGTCGTTGGTCGACGTGCCGCCGTCGACGTCCAGGCGGTCGAACGTCCGGCCGGTCGCCGAGCGCAGCGCCGCGTCGAGCGCCGGGCCGTCGACCACGGCGTCGGTGGTGATGACCGAGAGCATCGTGGCCATGTTCGGGGCGAGCATGCCCGCGCCCTTCACGAACCCGCCGACCGACCAGCCGTCGGCGTGCGCCGCCCAGGACTGCTTGGCGCGCGAGTCCGTGGTGAGCACGGCGGTCGCGGCGTTGAACCCGGCCTCGACCGTGCTGTCCAACGACTTCGCGGCACTGTCCACACCGGACCGGATCGCGTCCATCGGCAGGCGCTCGCCGATGAGGCCGGTGGAGCACACGGCGACCTCGATCGCGCCGCAGTCCAGCACCTCCGCGACCTTCTCGGCCGTGGCGTGCGTGTCCTGGAAGCCCTCGGGCCCGGTGCACGCGTTCGCGCCGCCGGAGTTGAGGACGACCGCGGTGAGCTTCAGCCCCTTGATCACCTGCGCGGACCACAGCACCGGCGCGGCCTTGACCTTGTTCGTGGTGAACACCCCCGCGGCCGCGTCGAGGGGCCCGGTGTTCACCACCAGGGCCAGGTCCGGCGCACCGGTCGCCTTGATGCCCGCGGCGACGCCCGCCGCCGTGAAGCCCTTGGGCCCGGTAACACCCTTGTCGCGGATCATGGAGCCACTCCCACAGTGGACAGGCCGGTGGTTTCCGGCAGGCCGAGCGCCAGGTTCATGCACTGCACGGCGGCACCGGCGGTGCCCTTCGTCAGGTTGTCGATCGCCGCCACGACGACGAGCCGGTTCAGGTCGGGGTCGACCGCGACCTGCAACTGCACCGCGTTCGAGCCGAGCACCGCGCCGGTCGTCGGCCAGAGGCCCTCGGGCAGCAGGTGCACGAACGGCTCGTCCGCGTACGCCTTCTCGTAGACCGCCCGCACGTCCTGCGCCTCGGACCGCAGCTGGGCCGAGCAGGTGGCGAGGATGCCGCGCGGCAGCGGCGCGAGCACGGGGGTGAACGACACCCCGACGGGCCGGTCCGCTACGGCGCTGAGGTTCTGCACGATCTCGGGCGTGTGCCGGTGCGTGCCGCCGACGCCGTACGCGCTCAGCGACCCCATCACCTCGGAGCCCAGCAGGTTCGTCTTCGCGGCCTTGCCCGCGCCGGACGTGCCGGACACCGCGACGACGACCACCTCGGGCTCGACCAGGTCGGCGGCGACCGCCGGGGCGAGCGCGAGGGACGACACGGTCGGGTAGCAGCCGGGGACGGCCACGCGCTTGACGCCGAGCAGCTTCTCCCGCTGACCGGGGAGTTCCGGGAGCCCGTAGGGCCAGTGGCCCGCGTGCTCACCGCCGTACCAGCGCTCCCACGCCCACGCGTCCACCAGCCGGTGGTCCGCTCCGCAGTCGACGACGAGCACGTCGTCGCCGAGCCGGGCCGCCAGGTCGGCGGACTTGCCGTGGGGCAGCGCCAGGAACACCACGTCGTGGCCCGCCAGGACCTCGGGTGTCGTGTCCTCCAGCACCCGGTCCGCCAGCGGCAGCAGGTGGGGCTGGTGGGCGAGCAGCGGGCTGCCCGCGTTCCCCCCAGCCGTCAGGGCACCGATCTCCACGTCGGGATGGGAGAGCAGGAGCCGCAGCACCTCGCCCCCCGCGTACCCGCTGGCTCCAGCGACCGCGATCCGCACTGTCATGCGGATAATTATGCATGGCAATGCAAACTTACTCAACCCTTATTCGCGCCCTGTCCGAATACCCCCTGCCGCGTCCCACCAGCACACCCGCACGGACGGCGGCACGCAAGAGCGGGAATCCGGGACGCCGGCCGGGAGGAGCCGGAAAACACCAGGTGGAACGCGGTCGGGGCCGCAGTCGACACGACTGCGGCCCCGACCGGAGGTTCGGGATCAGCCCGGCTTCACGGCGACGAACTCGCCGACGGTGAACACCCCCGCGGCGCGCGCGGCGTCGAGCGCCTTCTTGCCCTCCGCGAACACCTCGCTCTCCTCGCCCTCGTAGGAGTACCAGCCCTGGCCGTCCTCCGGGGGCGTGCTGCCCCAGCACTGCACGCCGGGGTAGAGGTCGACGGCCCGCTCCACGACGAGGCCAGCGTCCTCGATCATCTCGCGGTAGCCCTCGACCGTGCCGTGCCACGGGATCGAGATGTGGTGCTCCACCGG
>DATMCA010000062.1:0-3788 GCA_035559015.1 Umezawaea sp.
GAGCTTGTTGGCCTCGACCCGGCGCACGCTGTCCCGCACGTCCTGCAGCGAGTGCGCCAGGTTCATGACGCCCCGCTGGTCGAACAGGATCGGGTAGTCCAGCTCCTCCTCGAGGGTCTCCCACAACTTGAGCGAGTGCTCGTAGATGGCCGAGCTCTCGTCCCACAGGTAGTTCGACCGGATCAGGGTGGTGTTGCGGGCCATGTTGCCGCCCGCCAGCCAGCTCCGCTCCAGCACCGCGACGTTGGTGATGCCGTGGTTCTTGGCCAGGTAGTGGGCCGTGGCGAGCCCGTGGCCGCCACCGCCGACGATCACCACGTCGTAGGAGCGCTTCGGCTCCGGGTTGCGCCACAAGAAGTCGGGGTGCTCGGGCAGGTGTGCCCCGGGGCGCACGGGCCCGCTGTCGACCGACGTCATCGCGGCACCTCCTTCAGCGTCGGGTAGAGCGGGTGGGCGGCGGCCAGCGACGTCGCGCGGTCGCGCAGTGCGTCCAGCGCGGCCTCGTCGGTCGACGGGCGCAGCGCAGCGGCGATGATGTCGGCGATCTCGGTGAACTCGGCCTCGCCGAAGCCGCGAGCGGCCAGCGCCGGGGTCCCGATCCGGACGCCCGAGCTGATCATCGGCGGGCGGGGGTCGAAGGGCACGGCGTTGCGGTTGACCGTGATACCGACCCGGTGCAGGCGATCCTCCGCCTGCTTCCCGTCCAGCTCCGAGGCCCGCAGGTCGACCAGCACCAGGTGGACGTCGGTACCACCGCTGACCACGCCGATGCCGGCGGCCCGGGAGTCGTCGGCGAGCAGGCGGTCGGCCAGGATCCGGGCGCCCTCCAGCGTGCGGACCTGCCGGTCCCGGAACGCGCCGCGGGCGGCGATCTTGAACGCCACCGCCTTCGCCGCGATCACGTGCTCCAGGGGGCCGCCCTGCTGGCCGGGGAACACCGACGAGTTGAACTTCTTCACCAGGCCCGGCTCGGGGTTGTTCATGAGGATGACCCCGCCGCGCGGGCCACCGAGCGTCTTGTGGGTGGTCGAGGTGACCACGTGCGCGTACGGCAGCGGCGACGGGTGCAGCCCGGCGGCGACCAGCCCCGCGAAGTGCGCCATGTCCACCATCAGATAGGCGCCGACGGCGTCGGCGATCCGGCGGAACTCGGGGAAGTCCAGGTGGCGCGGGTAGGCCGACCACCCGGCGATGATCACCCGGGGCCGCTGATCACGTGCCACCCGCTCGACCTCGGCCATGTCCACGAGGTGGTCGGACTCGCGCACGTGGTACGCCGCGGTCCGGTAGAGCTGGCCGGAGAAGTTGAGCCGCATCCCGTGGGTGAGGTGGCCGCCGTGCGCGAGGTCGAGGCCGAGGATCCGCTCACCGGGGTGCAGGAGCGCCGCCATGGCCGCGGCGTTGGCCTGGGCTCCCGAGTGCGGCTGCACGTTGGCGTACTCCGCGCCGAACAGCGCCTTCAGGCGGTCGATCGCCAACTGCTCGACGACGTCGACATGCTCGCAGCCGCCGTAGTAGCGACGCCCCGGGTAGCCCTCGGCGTACTTGTTGGTCAGGACCGAGCCCTGGGCAGCCATGACTGAGAGCGGGGCGAAGTTCTCGCTCGCGATCATCTCCAAGGTCGATTCCTGGCGGTCCAGCTCGGCCGAGATCGCCGCGTGCACCTCGGGATCCGTCTCGGCCAGGCTCCCGCTCAGCACCGGGTCGGCGCTGCGTCGCGCCTGCGTCTGCACGGCCATGCTCATCTCTGGTTCCGTTCGTGGTGGTGGGTTCGCGTCCGGGCCTGGTACGTCGTGCGTGTTCGGCGGGTCAGGCGTGCCCGACGCCCGCGTCGAGGTGCTGGCTGACCCACTCGTGGAACAGACCGATGTGGTGCTCGCTGGGCACCAGCACGCCGCCGTTGGCGTACGCGCGGGAGTTGGCGGCGAGCTGGCAGCGCTCGGCGGCGTCGAAGTCCTGCTCGTTGACCCGGTGGAACAACTCGATCGAGCGGCTCAGGTCCTTGCCCGAGGCGACGACCTCGGGCAGGTACAGCCAGTCGCAGTCGACGATCGTGCGGTCCGCCGCCACCGGGTACATGCGGTGGAAGATCACGTGGTCCGGCACCAGGTTGATGAAGACCTGCGGGTTGACCGTGATCGCGTAGTACCTGCGGTCGTGCTCGGGAGCGATGCTCGGGATCGCGTCGACGCCCTCGGTGCCGTCGATGGTGAAGCCGGACACGTTCTCACCGAACTCGGCACCGTGGCCGACGAAGTACTGCGCGGCGTAGCCGTCGGCGAACTCCGGCAGCACCTCGGTGAGCTCGGGGTGGATCGTGGCGCAGTGGTAGCACTCCATGAAGTTCTCGATGATGAGCTTCCAGTTGGCCTTCACGTCGTACTTGATGCGCCGGCCGACCTCGAGCTGGTCGATCTTCCAGCCCTCGATGATGTCGTCGTCACCGAGTCGCCCAGCGACCGCGCCGGTGACGGTGTCCTCGAACGATGGCGGCTCGTCGGCCAGGCACACCCAGACGTAGCCCAGCCACTCCCGGAGGTGGACGGGGATGAGTCCGTACTGCGTGCGGTCGACGTCCTCCATCTGCGTGAGGTTCGGCGCGGCCACGAGTGACCCGTCGAGGGCGTAGGTCCAGGCGTGATACCCGCACTGGAGCTTGCGCTGGCCGGTTCCCGACTTCTCCATGCACACGCGGGCGCCGCGGTGCCGGCAGACGTTCAGGAAGGCGCGCAGCTTTTTGTCACGGCCGCGGACGATCAGCACGTTCTCCCGGCCCACGTCGACGGTGCGGAACGAGCCGGGACCGTCGAGGTCGGACGTCCGTGCAGCGGCGAACCAGTACGCCTCGAAGATCCTCGTCAGCTCCTGTTCGAAGATCGTCGGGTCCGTGTAGGAGTGGCCGGGCAGGGTGGGGATGAAGCTGGGCGAGAGTTCAGTGTTGACGGACACGGAACGCCTTTCGACGCAGGGCGCGGTGGGCTGGAGATCGAATCTTGTTCGGGATTCCGCCGGCCGATGCGGCGGCTCCACCGCCGACGGCGGAGGCTTGTTCCGAATGACGCACTACTCTGCGTCTTGTGCAACAAGATAAGGTCGTCTCCATGGCGTCGTCAAGGGTCACGGTCGGTCACATGTCGCTTCGGACGTACAGTCGCGAGGTGACGAACAGCGCGGCCGATGGCGGCAGGGAGCCCGGGCCGTCGCAGGTACAGTCGGTGGACCGGGCCATCGCGATCTTGTATTTGCTGGCGAAGCGGGGGAACGCAGGCGTCACCGAGGTCGCCGCCGATCTCGGCGTCCACAAGTCGACGGCCTTCCGACTGATCGCCGCACTCGAGGCCGGGCACCTCATCGAGCAGGACGGCGAGCGAGGCAAGTACCACCTCGGGCGCGGCATCCTCCGCTTGGCGGGAGCGACGGCCGGTCGACTGGAGGTACCGACCGAGAGCCGACCGGCGTGCCGGCAGCTGGCCGCCGAACTCGGCGAGGCGGTGAACGTCGCGATCCTCGACAGCGGTGAGGCGACCAACATCCTCCAGGAGTACGGAACGGCGTCGATCACCGGTCGCAACTGGATCGGTCAGCGCACACCGCTGCACGCGACGGCGAGCGGCAAGGTGCTGCTGGCGTGGATGGATGCCGTGGCCCTGAAGGAGTTCCTGGCCTCGAGGCTCCACCGCTACACGCCGCAGACCGTCACGAAGCCGGCGTTGCTGGAGGCGGAGCTGGCTCGCGTGCGCGAGCAGGGCTGGGCGTCCACAACCGAGGAGTTCGAGATCGGCCTCAAC
>DATMCA010000063.1:0-9153 GCA_035559015.1 Umezawaea sp.
GCGGTTTTCGTCGGTGGTGTGGATGCGGACGAGGTCGGCGTCGAACTCGCGGGTCGCGACCTTCAGCGGCCAGCCTCGCATTCCCGGTGCTGGGACGTGCAGGAACCACTGGCCTTCGTGCAGGTCTTCGGCGGCCACGACGAGCTCGTTCTTGATCACCCGCGCACGCTAGCAACGAGCACCGACAAAAACCGTGGAGGCCGACTCGCGGAAGATGCCGAGAAAGTCGGAGAGGTGTGTCGAAGTGGGTGGGGTGGCTCCGTCCCAGGGGTGTGAACAGCGAGACGACCTCCCGGGAGAAGGCCACCATGACCGACCGCAAGCTCATCGCGAACGTGACCCTGTCGATCGACGGGTTCGCCGCCGGCCCCGGTGGTGACATGTCGTGGCTGGTGGAGCACTCGGTCCACGACCAGATGACGACCTACTTCGCCGGGGTGTGGAGCGGGGCGGACACGGTGTTGTTGGGGCGCAACAACTACGAGGGGTTCCACGGGTTCTGGCCGTCGGTGGCGGCCGACCCGAACGGGTCGGGGCGGGCCCACGACATGGCGGTGTGGTTGGACCGGGTGGAGAAGGTGGTCTTCTCGACGACGTTGGCCGAGGCGCCGTGGCAGAACTCGCGGATCGCGAAGCAGGACCTGGAGGCCGAGGTGCGGGAGCTGAAGGCGGCCTCGGGGCGGGACATCATCGTGCTGTCCAGTGCCAGTGTGATCCGGGCGCTGCTCCGGGCGGACCTGGTCGACGAGCTGCGGATCCACCTCACGCCCGCGATCCTCGGTGCCGGACTGCGGTTCTTCGACGACGGCGTCCCGGCGTCGGAATGGGCGTTGGACGGGGCCAACACGATGATCACCGGATCGGTTTCGTTGACCTACCGGCGCACGCGCTGACGAATTCCACGTAGCGAATAAATCACCTCGATCATTGTCTTGATTGGGAACACTTACGCCATCCGCGACGTGATACGGCGTTTTGTCGCCATTGTCGGCGATATCTCCGGACGGGTGGACGACTCGTGCTCACCATGGAAGCCGCAAGGCTTCTACCAGTGGGAAGGTGCGAGTGGTCGTCGGACTGCGGATCAAGTCGACGGATGCGTCCTGGGTCGCCAGAAAGGGTGGCACCATCCTGCAACCGGTCTCGGTGGACATCGAGGCCGGGCAGCTGGTGGCGATCATCGGACCGAGTGGCGCGGGCAAGACGACGCTGCTGGAGATCCTGGCGGGAATCCGTGAGCCCACGGGCGGACAGGTGCGGCACGATTCCACCGATCCCGTCGGGACGGAGGCGGGAATAGGGTTCGTGCCGCAGGACGACCTCATCCACCCGCGGCTCCCGCTGGACCGCACGCTCGCCTACGCGGCCCGGTTGCGCTCGGCCGGACCGGTCGACGCACGGGAGGTCGAGCGGGCCGTGAGCAGGGTGTTGGCGGTGTTGGGGTTGAAGCACCGCCGGAGGCAGCCGGTCGGTGAGCTCAGCGGCGGCGAGCGCAAGCGCGCCAGCATCGCGGTGGAACTGCTGGGGCACCCGCCGGTGCTGTTCCTGGACGAGCCGACCAGCGGCCTGGACCCCGCGACCGCCCGTGAGCTGATGCGGCACCTCAAGGGCATCGCCGCGCGCGGGAGCACGGTCGTGTTCACCACGCACAACCCTGGTGACACGGCGTGGTGCGAGCACCTGCTGGCGGTGGCCGACGGCGGCAGGCTGGCGTTCGCGGGGTCGCCCACGCAGGCTCTGCGGCACTTCTCGGTGGGGTCGGTGGAGGAGATCTACGACCGGCTGTCGGACGTCGACCTGGTCTGGGAGCCGACGCCGGGCGCTCCGATGGCCACGCCCCGGCCGCGGCGACCGAGGGCGAGTTCCGGCGCGGGCCGCCAGTGGTGGCTGCTGACGCAGCGGACCGTGGAGCTGTTGGCGCGCAACCGGCTCACGGTGGCGATCCTCGTCGGGTCGCCGGTGATGATCGCGGTGATGTTCCTGATGCTGTTCCGGCCGGGGGCGTTCGACTTCGCGAACCCGAGCCCGAACACGACGGTGATGATCCTGTTCTGGATCGCGTTCGGCGGGTTCTTCTTCGGGCTCACCTACGGGTTGTCGCAGATCTGCGACGAGTTCGCGATCCTGCGGGCCGAGCGGCGGGCCGGGTTGCGGTTGGTGCCCTACGTGCTGTCGAAGATCACCGCGCTGGTCCCGCTGCTGGGCCTGGTCGACGCGCTGCTGCTGGTGCTGCTGCGGGTCACCGACCGGTTGCCGGGCACCGCCGACCCCGGTGCGCTGTTCCTCACGCTCGCGCTCACGTCGCTGTGCGCGCTGACGCTGGGGTTGCTGTGCGCGGCGGCGGTGAACAGCCCGTCGCAGGCGGCGCTGATGGTGCCGATGCTGAGCTTCCCGCAGGTCCTGTTCGTCGGTGCGTTCCTGCCCGTCCCGGTCATGGCCGACGTCGGGCGGTGGGTGAGCTACGCGATGTCCAACCGGTGGGCGTTCGAGGCGTTGGGCGCCATCGCCGGGGTCCCGGAGCTGTGGGCGCACGGCGGCTCGCCTCTGGGGCCGCCGCTGCTGGCGTCCTACGGGAGCACGTTCGACGGCCCGCCGGGGCGGAACTGGGTGGTCCTGGCGGCGTTCGCGGTGGTGTTCGCCGCCGGCGCGGTCGCGGTGCTGCGACGCAAGGTCGGGGCGCGGCGATGAGGACCACTCTCGAACCCGCCGAGTTCCTGCGCCGCTACCCCGACTACGCGAACACCCGCTCGCTGGACCGGCTGCGCGACACCGAGTACTCCTACCTCGACGAACAGGGCCACACCTACCTCGACTACACCGGCGCCGGGCTGGCCGCCCGCTCCCAGTACCGGGCTCACCAGGAGCGGCTGCACGGCGGGGTGTTCGGCAACCCCCACTCGATCAACCCCACCTCCGCCGCCTCGACCGAACTGGTGGAGGGCGCGCGCCGGGCGGTGCTGCGGCACCTCAACGCCGACCCCGACGAGTACGTGGCGATCTTCACGGCCAACGCCACGGCGGCGGCGCGGCTGGTCGGCGAGGCGTACCCGTTCGGGCGCGGCACCCGGTTCGTGCTGACGTTCGACAACCACAACTCGATCAACGGGATCCGGGAGTTCGCCCGCGCCGCTCGGGCGCGCACGACGTACCTGCCGGTGGAGCCGCCGGACCTGCGGGCCTCGACCGCCGCGGTGGACCAGGCGCTGGCCAGGGGCAAGGGGCTGTTCGCGTATCCGGCGCAGAGCAACTTCAGCGGCGTGCAGCACCCGCTGGAGTGGGTGGGACGGGCCCAGGCGCGAGGGTACGACGTGCTGCTGGACTGCGCGGCGTTCCTGCCGACCAATCGGCTGGACCTGAGCGCGGTGCGCCCGGCGTTCGTGATCGCGAGCTGGTACAAGGTGTTCGGCTACCCCACGGGCGTGGGCTGCCTGGTCGCCCGGCGGGACGCGTTGGCGCGGCTGCGCAGGCCGTGGTTCTCCGGCGGGACGATCAAGGCGGTCAGCGTCCAGGCCCGGTGGCACGCGATGGCGGCCGCGGAGGCGGCGTTCGAGGACGGGACGGTCAACTTCCTGTCCATCCCGGACGTGCGGGTGGGTCTGGAGTGGGTGGCCGAGGTCGGGGTGGAGACCATCGGGCGCCGCGTGCGCGCGGTGACCGGGTGGACGCTGGACCGGCTCACCGCGCTGCGCCACGGCAACGGGATGCCGCTGGTGCGGGTGTACGGGCCGGTGACGACGGTGGCCCGCGGCGGCACGGTCACGTTCAACGTCCTCACCCCCGCCGGTGACGTGGTCGACGAACGGGTGGTCGCGGCCGAGTCGTCGGCGGTCGGGATCTCCCTGCGCACGGGGTGCTTCTGCAATCCGGGGGCGGGGGAGAACGCGTTCGGGTTGGAGAAGCGGGCGCTGCGCGGCCTGCGCCGGGCGCGGGTGCGGTCGTTGGACGAGTACCTGCTGCTGGTCGGGTTGCCCACGGCGGGTGCGGTGCGGGTGTCGTTCGGGGTGGCCTCGACCGTGGGTGACGTCGAGCGGTTCATCAGGTTCGCCGAGGCCACCTACCGCGACCGCGTGCCGGACACCAGCGGGTTGCCGCCTCGCGAGCAGTGCTGACGGTGGACCGCCCCGGCGCCGGGACGGTCCACGACGACCTCAGCGGGCGACCAGGTCGGCCGAGATCTCCCACAGCGTCGCGGCGGCGTCGGGGTCCAGCGCGTAGGCGGCCACGCCGTTGCGGGCCGGTGGGACGTTCGGGAGAGCCTCGTTGTTGTCCTCGAAGTAGTGGCCGCCGATCCCCTTGAGCAGCGGGGACGTGGCGAGCAGCACCGAGGTGGACGCGCCCTGCTCGGTGTTCTTCCAGGTGATGGCCGTGCCGTTGGCGGTGGCGGAGGCGAGCAGGGCGTCCATCTGCTCCTTGGTCTGGTGTCGCTGGAGGCCGGTGCGGATGCCGCCCGGCATGACCGCGTTGATCGCGATGCCGTCGGCGGCCCAGCGGCGGGTGCCCTCGACCGCGAACAGGATGTTGGCCGTCTTGGACTGGCCGTAGGCTTGCCACGGGTCGTAGGGGCGCTCGCGGAAGTGCAGGTCGTCGAAGACGACCGGTGACCGCAGGTGGGCGCTGGAGCTCAGCGACACGACACGGGCGTCGTCGGCTTCCGCGAGGGCGTCGTGCAGGCCCAGCGCGAGGGCGAAGTGGCCCAGGTGGTTGGTGGCGAACTGGAGTTCCCAGCCCCGTGACGTGCGGGTTTCCGGGGTGGCCATGACGCCCGCGTTGTTGATCAGCACGTGCAGTGGACCGGTCCAGGCCTGCGCGAACGCGGCGACCGAGTCCAGGTCGGACAGGTCGAGGTGGGCGACCGCGAGCGCGGTGCTGCCGGTGGACTCGGTGATGTCGGCGGCCGTGCGGTGGCCCGCGTCGACGTCGCGGACGGCCAGGGTCACCTCGGCGCCCGCCGCGGCCAGTGCGCGGGCGGTCTCGACCCCGATGCCGGAGGCGGCGCCGGTGACGACGATCCGGCGGCCGGTCAGGTCGATGCCCTCGACGACGTCGGCCGCGGTGTTGTCGCGGGTGAAGGGCGTGGTGATGCGCGTTGGAGTGGTCACTGTGGTCCTGTTCTGGGGAAGCTAATCGGAACTAACTCCGCTTAGCTCCAGAGTAACCGGAACCAACTCCGGTTAGCTACCTGGCGAGGACGTGAGGACGAACGCGCGTCAGTCGGGAATAGCGGCGTCGACACGGTGGTCGAGCCGGGCGGCGTCCCGGCCGGGGGACGTGCCGAAGGTCCGCTGGTACTCGCGGTTGAACTGCGACGGGCTCTCGTAGCCCACCCGGTACCCCACCTCGGCGACGTTGCTCGCGCGGGCGCGGAGCAGCACCCGTGCCTCCTGGAGGCGGATCTGCTGGCGGAACTCGATCGGCGTCATCGACGTGGCCGCGCGGAAGTGCCGGTGGAACGTGGACACGCTCATGCCCGCCATCGCGGCGAGGTCCGGGACGTGCACGGTCTCGTCGTAGTGGCGGCGGATCCACCGGATCGCGCGGGAGATGTGGGCCAGGTTGCCGTCGGCCACGCCGATCTGGCGGACCAGCGCGCCCTGCTCGCCGGTGACCAGGCGCCACAGGATCTCCCGCCGGATGCCGGGGCCGAGCACGCGCAGGTCGTCCGGGTGGTCGAGCAGGCGCAGGAGCCGGACGACCGGGTCGAGCAGGTCCGGCGGCGCGGTGCTGGTGGCGAGTCCGGCGAGCCTGGGGCGGCGCGGGGGTGCGGCCGTCTCCAGCAGCAGCGGCGCGATGGCCTGCGGTTTCAACGTCATGCTGAACACCACGAGCGGCGCGTCGGGGCTGGCCTCGACGGCCTGGCCGGTCACCGGGAGGTCGACCGTGACCACGAGGTACTGGCCCGCGCGGTAGTCGTGCGGCGTGCCGTTGAGCGTCGTGCGCTTGACGCCCTGGGCGACGACGGCGAACGAGGGCTCCGACATCGCGCCGATCGGCGGCGTCGGCTCGTCGACCGCGGTCAGCGCGACGCCGTCGAGCACGCGCACCTTCCGCCGCCCCTCGGCACGGGTGCGCGCCAGCACCAGCGCGCGGAGTTCGTCGAGGTGGTCCACGACCCGAGCCAAGCACGCCGGGCGGGGCCGTGCCGCGTGATCGGGTCGAGGTTGACCGGATCGGGCAAGACCGCGCTCGCATCGGCCTCACGGTGAGCGTCGCCGCGATGGTCTGGTGGAGGCTCGCCAAGCAGAACACGGGGAACCAGGATGAACACGCTCGGGAAGACCGGGATCAAGGTCAGTCCGCTGTGCCTCGGCACCATGATGTTCGGGGCCTGGGGCAACGGCGACCACGACGAGTCCGTCGCGATCGTGCACCGGGCGCTCGACGCCGGGATCAACTTCATCGACACCGCCGACGTCTACTCGGCCGGTGAGTCCGAGGTCATCGTGGGCAAGGCCCTCGCGGCGGTGGACCGGTCGAGCGTCGTGCTGGCCACCAAGGTCGGCTCGCCGATGAGCGCCGACCCCAACTCGCGCGGTGCGTCGCGGCGGTGGATCACGGCCGCGTGCGAAGCCAGCCTGCGCAGGCTCGGGACGGACTACCTGGACCTCTACCAGGTCCACCGGCCCGACGAGACGACCGACGTGGACGAGACCCTCGGTGTGCTCGGCGACCTGGTCCAGGCGGGCAAGATCCGGGCGTTCGGCAGCTCCACCTTCCCCGCCGAGCAGATCGTGGAGGCCCAGTGGGTGGCCGAACGACGGGGGCGGGAGCGGTTCCGCACCGAACAGCCGCCCTACTCGATGCTGGTGCGCGGCGTGGAGGCCCACGTGCTCCCGGTGGCCCAGGAATACGGCCTGGGGGTGATCCCGTGGAGCCCGCTGGCGGGCGGCTGGCTGTCCGGCGAGTTCGGCGCGGGGCGGGCCAACACCAGCGAGCGGGACCGGCTGCTGCCCCGGCGGCCGGGAGCCGGTGGCCGCTTCGACCTGGCGGTCGCGGTCAACCGGCGCAAGCTGGAGATCGTCACCGAGTTGGCCGCGGTCGCCGCCGACGCCGGGTTGACGATGGTGGAGATGGCGTTGGCGTTCGTGCTCGAACACCCCGCCGTGAGCGCCGCGATCATCGGGCCGCGCACCATGGAGCAGTTGGAGACGCAGCTGTCGGCGCCGGAGGTCCGGCTGGAGACCGCCGTGCTGGACCGCATCGACGAGATCGTGCCGCCGGGGACGGACGTCAACCCCGAGGACGTGGGCTGGTGGCCGCCCGCGCTGGTCGACCCGGCCCGGCGGCGGCGGTCGCTCAGGTGAACGTCAGGCCCGGTTCGCCCAGGTAGGGGAACCAGCGCGGCGGCTGGGTCGCGGTGAACGCGTCCGCCATGGCGTCGAACCAGGCGTCGAAGCTCGGGAAGTCCGGCGCCGCGTCGGCCGGGTTCTCCCAGTCGCCGGTGTCGGCCCGGCGGGCCTTGGGCTCCGCGCGGTGGACGTAGTAGACGGGGCACGTCTCGTCGGTGATGTCGAAGCACCACGCGGCGTCGTCGCCCGCCTCGGCGAAGGCCAGCAGGTGGGCGGTGGACATGCCCGGACGGAGTGGGTGGACGAGGTCGCCGTTGAGGGCCTCGACGCCCTTCTCGTCGACCACGGCGAACCGGAGCGTCACCCCGGCGAACTCGCGGTGGCAGGAGACGCTGCCGTGCTCGGCCAGCAGGGTCGTGTAGCCGGGAGGGCCCACGAGCACCTGCGCGCCCGGAGCCCGCTCGGTCACGACGAGATCGATCCGGCCGTCGAAGGCGGCCTGGCGGAGCCGATCGAGGACTTCCGAACTGTGACCCATCGTGACAACTATAGGCACCTTTCGGCGGAAAGGAAGGTGTTACTGCAGGTGACGACTTGCGTCTCATGTGCGGATAGTGAGGGCAATCGGTCAAAAACCGGACGCGTTGACCATCGTTTTCGGGCACGCTGACCACCGTGGACGTGATGATCGGCAGTGGCCGGGTTCGAGGGTTCCGCGCGGCACCGGACGTGGTCGCACACCTCGGAATCCCGTTCGCCGAACCACCGATCGGCCTACTGCGATTCGCCCCGCCTCGATTGGTGGCCGGCTGGTCGGGGGTGCGCGACTGCACGCGGTTCGGGCCGGTCGCGGCCCAGTCGGCGGTGATCGACGGGATGCCGCGCTGGTCGCGGGGCGAGGAGGACGTGCTCACCGTCAACGTGTGGGCCCCGGTCGGTGCGCGGGGTCTGCCGGTGCTGTTCTGGGTGCACGGCGGGGCGAACGTGTTCGGTTCCGGCGCGCAGCGCGACTTCGACGGGGTCGCGCTGGCTCGTGCGGGGTTGGTGGTGGTCACGGGCAACCACCGGCTCGGGTTCGAGGGGTTCGGGCACGTGGACGGGTTCCCGGACAACCGGGGGCTGCTGGACCTCGCCGCGGCGTTGAGGTGGGTGCGGGAGGAGATCGGGGCGTTCGGCGGTGATCCGGGGAGGGTGACGGCGGCGGGCCAGTCGTCGGGGGCCACGTCGGTCGCGTGCCTGACCGGGACGGGACTGCTCGACCGGGCGATCCTGCACAGCCCCCCGAACCTGCACTTCACCCCCGCCGAGGCGAGGGCGCGGTTCGCGGGGTTCCCGCTGGACTCACCCGCTGTCACCGTCGCGGCGTCCGACCGGGTGAGCGCGACCTACCAGCCGGTGCTGGAGACGAGCCCGCTCTCGGGCGTGCCGGACGACGTGCCGCTGCTGCTGTGCCACACCGCGCACGAGGAACCGCTGTTCACCGAGCCGGTGCGAGCCCTGGCCGCGAGACATCCCCACGCTCACCTGCTGCGCTTCGCGATCCCGCCCGCGCGGCACAACGACGACATCGCCTACGCGTTCGGGCACCGGGAGGACGCGCGGCTGCGGGACGTGTGGACCCGGTTCGTGACCAGCGGGGACCCCGGTTGGGACGGTGAGGCGGTCCTGGTGTGAGGACGGAGGTGGTCAGTGCGAGTCGTGGTGGGTCAGCCAGATCTCCTCGGCGCGGGCGCTGGCGCGCGGGGTGAAGTAGTCGCCGTCGGCGAGGTCCTCGAGCAGGGTCGGGTGCTGTGGTGACCAGTCCAGGAGTGCGCGGGTGTGGTTGTTGGAGACCGGTACGTCGAGGGAGAAGAACCGGGCCAGGAAA
>DATMCA010000064.1:0-5525 GCA_035559015.1 Umezawaea sp.
CGTCGCGGCGGCGCGCAGCGGGGCCGCCGTGCGCGGGGTCCAGGCGGGCGGCGGCGAACCGGGTGAGGACTGGACGTCCACGACCGGCACGATCACGCGCACGCCGCGATCGGTGAGCCGAGCCGCCAAGGGGGAGAAGTCGGCGTCCCCGGTGATCAGCACGACCCACTGCAAGGGCACGGCGGTGGCGCGGTCCCACGCCTCCAGTGCGAAGTGGACGTCGACGCCCTTCTCCTTGCCACCGTGGAGGGGCAGGTCGTGGCGGGTGATCCCGGCGGCCGTCAGGACGTTGTCGAAGGACGTGGCGGGTGTCTGGATGCGACCGCGCACGTAGTGCGCCTCGTGCAGCACGCAGTCGTCGAGCGGACGGCCGGTCTCCACGTGGACGTACCAGCGCAGCGCGTCGTGGAAGCCGTCGAGCGAGATCCTGGCCGCCCGCTGGTGCGCGGTGGCGTAGAAGTCGCTCAGGTAGGCGAACCAGGTGCCGTCGTAGAACACCCCGATGCGCGTGATCTGCCCCACCGGAAGGACTTTACCCCGCGGTCCGTCGCGGGTTCGGGGGCCGTGACCCCCGGTGGGCCTTTACGCCGGTGGACCACTGACCTAGTCTCAGTGTGACTAGTGGAGGTGGTGTCGTGACACTGGCCGGCCACGCGCCGATCGGTTCGGTCGTGCACGAGGGCGACCGGGTGCTGTGCCACCTGTGCGGCCACTGGTTCAAGTCCGTCGTTGCCCACCTGCGGGTGCACGGCCTGGACGACCTGGCGTACCGGCAGGCGTTCGGCCTGGAGCGGAACGCGCCCCTGGAGGGCGAGTCCACCCGGCAGCGCCGCGCGTCCGCGTTGCGCCGGCGTCGGGCGAGCGACCCCGTCGTGCGGGCGTGGTGCGAGGAGGGCGAGGAACGGGCCCGGTCCGGTGCCCTCACCGAGGCAGCCGCCGAGGCCGCCCGCGGGCGGAAGCACCCCGAGCAGCGACGCCGCAAGACGTTGCGCGCCCTGGCCTCGATCTCGCCGGAGGCGCGCAACGAGGGCATCCGCCGCCACGCGCTGGACCGGCTGCGCACCACCGCCGCCAAGGCCGCCGCCGAGTTGGGGTTCCCCGACATCGGCGCGCTGGTCACCGACCGCGTGCCGGCCGGGCACAGCCTGGCCGCGATCAGCCGCGAGGCAGGCCTGCACAAGGACTGGCTGTCCCGGCACCTCGAAGCCGTCGACCCGGACACCGCTCGGGCGATCGCCTCACGGGCCCGCGTCCTGCGGCTGGACGCGCCGTGGCTGCCGGTCCTCGCCGACCTGGGCTTCACCGCCGTGCCGGACTACCTGCGCGACCGCCACCTGCGGCGGGCGCGGTCGGTCCAGGCCATCGCGGCCGAAACCGGGTTGAGCCGCACCTCCGTGCGGACCGCGCTGGCCCGGCACGGCCTCACCCCCGTCTCGCACGCGACGTCCCCCCGTCGCCTTCGGGACCGGGCGGACGGCGTGGCGGCCCGGTTCGGCTTTCCGGACGTCACCGCGTACCTCGCCGACCGGCGTGCGGCGGGTCTGAGCTGGAAGGCCATCGCCGCCGAGTGCGGTCAGTCGCAGTCCTGGGTCCGCAGGCGGGCCGGGCTGATCCGCTGATCGGCCGCCAGGTCGTCGACGAACCGCAGTGCCGCGGTGGCGTTCGTGTGCCGCCACGACAGCAGCACCGCGTCGAACCCCTCGCCGTGGTCGGCCTCGATCGCCGTCACGATCCGCTCCAGCACGGCGCGCTGCCCCCGCAGCAGGTCCCGCGGGTCGAGGCCGCGCCGGTGCAGCAGGGCCAGCTTGACCAGCAGGTGCGAGCGGAGCTGCCGGACGTGCTCGGCGGGCTGGGTCAGCCACTCGTCCACCGACTCGCGGCCGGACGCGGTGAGGGCGTACACGGTCCTTTGTGGACCGGGGCCGGACTCCACGGTCGTGGGGGCGATCAGCGCCGCGTCCTCCAGCCGCCCCAACGACCGGTAGACCATCGGGCGGGGCACCGACCAGACCCGGCCCACCGCGCCGGCGGACGCGGTGAGCGCCGCGATGGCGAAACCGTGCCGGGGCTCCTCCCTCAGCAGCGCGAGCACGGTCCACTCGGGCAAGGCCAGCTTCATGCCCCGGAGCCTAGGGCCTGGGCGGCCGGGGATCTCGACGTGCGACGCCCCACCCGCCGCCGACATTCTCGTCCGCCGCCGGAAACGGGGGTACCGCGCGCGTGCGGCACCACCACACGTGATCATCCCCGCACCTGCGGTGCACGCGTGGAACCGTTGGCGGACAGGCGATCCGGAGTCGACGTAACCTGCCTGGACCACCCCCGCCAGACCCGAGGAGCACACGTTGCGCCTGTCCACCCGCAACCAGTTGACCGGCACCGTCGCGTCGATCAAGGACGGCGCGGTCATGGCCGTGGTCACCGTCGACCTCGACGGCGGCCAGCAGGTCACCGCGTCGATCACCATGGACGCCGTCGCCGACCTCGGCCTCAAGGTCGGCCTGCTCGTGACGGCGCTGGTGAAGTCGACCGAGGTCATGATCGGCGTCGAGTAGCCCGCAGGTCCACAGTGGACGCCGAGTGCCCTCCGGTCCGCCGGGGGCGCTCGGCGTTCGCCGTGCCGAAGGACGCCACCTCGAACCGCCCGGCTCGAACCGCCCGGTCTGTACCGCCCGGCTCGAATCGCCTGGCCGGAATGACCTGGCCTGAACCGCCTGGCCTCAACCGCCCGGCTCGAACCGCATGGCCTGGACCGCGTGGCTTGAGCCACCCGGCTTGAGCCACCCGGCCCGAACCATCCAGGTCGAATCGCCCGGCCCGAATCGCCCGGCCCCGGCCGCCACCTCGGCACCGCCGCACGCGCTGGTCGTCCAGGCAGCGTTTGCCGCAACCGCGTGCAAATAGTTGACTCAGATTCGCAAATCCAGAGTAATTCCTCGAAACTTCCTTACATCTTCTTGTGGGTCGTCGAACCGCATCCTAAGGTCGTCTCACCCTGTCGCCGGTCGGCCCGCTCGGGAGGGCGCGGCCGCCGTCCCCGAGAAGTTGCGGAAGAAATGAGTCCCTGATGTCACGGAGCACCAGTGGAGTTGCTGCGAGGCGTTCCCACGGGCGGTCGCGGTGGTTCGCGGTCGCGATGGCCGCGGTGGTCACCGCGGGCCTCTGCGCGACCGGTACCGCGGCCGGTACCGCGGCCGCCGGTCCCGTCGTGACGCGCGCGGCCCTGGCGCCGAACCTGGTCGCGGGCCGGGGCGCGAAGGTCGACTTCGTCGAGCAGGAGGCGGAGAACGCCGCGACGAACGGCACCGTCATCGGCCCCGACCGGACGGCGTACACGCTGCCCGCGGAGGCGTCCGGTCGCAAGGCGGTCAAGCTGGCGCCGGGGCAGCACGTGGAGTTCGCGCTGCCCGCCCGCGCCAACGCGATCACCGTCCGGTACAGCATCCCGGACGCGCCGAACGGCGGTGGCATCACGGCGCCACTCGACATCTCGGTGAACGGGCGGCACGACAGGACCGCGACGCTCACGTCGCAGTACTCGTGGCTGTACAACCAGTACCCGTTCTCCAACGACCCCAACGCGGGCCTGCTGCACCCGGACTGGTGGATCACCGAGTGCTCCTGCGTCCCCGCGCAGACCACTCCCGCCCCGGTGATCACGACCCCGTTCCGCCCCACCCACTTCTACGACGAGCTGCGGGTGAAGCTCGACCGGACCTACGTCGCGGGCGCCAGGGTGCGGCTCACCGCGCCGACCGGGACCGCCGCCGCGTGGACCGTGATCGACCTGCTGGACTCGGAGCTGGTCGGCCTGCCGCACGTCGACCTCGCCGCCGTGAACGTGCTGCTGTTCGGCGCGGACCCGACCGGCCGCCGCGACTCCGCCAACGCCTTCGACGCCGCCATCGCCGTGGCGAAACCCCTGCACCGGAAGGTCTACCTGCCGCCGGGCACGTTCCAGGTGAACCGCCACATCGTCGTGGACGACGTGACGATCGAGGGCGCGGGCAACTGGCACACGGTCGTCAAGGGCCGCGAGGTCGCGCTGAGCACGCCCGCCCCGGACGGCTCGGTGCACACGGGTGTCGGTTTCTACGGCAAGGACGCCGCCGCCGGAGGCAGTCGGAACGTGCACCTGTCCGGGTTCGCGATCGAGGGCGACGTCCGCGAGCGCGTCGACACCGACCAGGTCAACGGCGTCGGGGGAGCGATGAGCGACTCGACGATCCGCGGCCTGCACATCCGCCACACCAAGGTGGGCCTGTGGTTCGACGGGCCGATGACCAACCTCCGCGTCAGCGACACCATCGTCGTCGACCAGGTCGCCGACGCCCTCAACTTCCACACGGGCGTGACGAACTCGGTGGTGTCGAACAACTTCGTCCGCAACTCGGGTGACGACGGCCTGGCGATGTGGTCGGAGAAGACCCGGAACTCCGGCAACACCTTCGACCACAACACCGTGCAGACGCCGACCCTCGCGAACGGCATCGCCATCTACGGCGGCGCGGACACCACCGTGTCCAACAACCTCGTCGCCGACCCGATCCGCGAGGGCAGCGGCATCCACGTCGGCTCGCGCTTCGGTGCCGAGCCGTTCATCGGGTACGTGCGGATCACCGACAACACCACGGTCCGCGCGGGCACGTTCGAGCTGAACTGGAAGATCGGCCTCGGCGCGATCTGGCTCTACGCGCTGGACCGGGACATCAGCGCCGACATCCAGGTCGTCGGCGACCACTTCCTCGACAACACCTACAACGCGGTCATGCTGGTCACCGACTTCCCGGTGAAGGACCGGTACTCGATCACCGGCGTCCACGTCCAGGACGTCAAGGTCGACGGGACGGGCACGTCGGTGGTCAGCGCCCGCGCGGCCGGGTCCGCGTCCTTCGAGAACGTGGACGCCCGCAACGTCGGCGCGGTCGGCGTCAACAACTGCGGGTCGTTCAACTTCACCCCGGCGGGCTCGGAGTTCTCGCTGGCGGACCTGGGCGGCAACGACGGCGGCTGGCTCGCGCCGTGGTTGGTGCCGAACACCATCACCTGCGACGACCGGCCGACCGTCGTGCCGCCGCCCGCGCCGTCCGCGTGGTGACGCTCGGGTAGACCGGGGCAGGGTGTCGAAGGGCGCCCTGCCCCCTCTTCGACGAGCTTATTTGACTGCTCGTTCCAGTATTGGCTAGCGTGGACGGCGTGGCTCGCACAAGGGAGTTCGACACCGGCGCGGCGGTGGACGCGGCGATGTCCGCGTTCCGCCGCAAGGGGTTCGAGGGCACGTCCGTGCAGGACCTGGTCGACGCGACCGGCGTCGGCCGGGGCTCGCTCTACCTGGCGTTCGGCAGCAAGGAGGCCCTGTACCTCGCGGCGGTCGACCGCTACCGCGAGCGCTTCGCCGTTCCGCTCGCGGACGCGCTGAGGGCCGGCGAACCCGGTCCGGACCTCATCCGCGGGGTTCTCGTCGCGGTGGTCGACGAGATCGTCCGCGACAGCCGCACCCGGGCGTGCCTGGTGGCCGGCGCGGC
>DATMCA010000065.1:0-3704 GCA_035559015.1 Umezawaea sp.
CCGTGGGTGTGGCAGAACAGCCTGTCGGGGCTGGTGTTCGCGTCGGGGCGTAGCCAGTGACTGATGTCGATGGCGAGCATGATCCGGCCGTCGTCACCGCGGGGAATCTGCTGGCGGGCAACGACATTGCGGAACCGCCCGATGTCGATACCGCCCTTGTTGAGACCGTCGTACAGGCTGCCGTGACCGCGCTTGTGCTCGGGTTCCAGTGACAGTTCGACCAGTGAGGTGATCGGTCCTTGAGCGCACAGCGCGGCGTCGGTCAGTTCGAACAACGCGTCCGCTCGGGTGGTGAGGCACTGGTGAAAGGCGTGGCGGAACTGGGAGAGGTCCCTCAGCGCGGTGGCCGTGCCGGGGTGGTGCATACTGATCATCGAAGCCCTTGGTTGTGATCTTCCTTCTGTCGCAAGAAGAATGATCAACCAAGGGCTTCATCCATGATCAACCGGGTGCCCGTCGAGCTCCGAGACCTTAAAACTCAAGCGTACGTCCAGAAGTTCGGGTGTCATCGCAGCCCAGCACGGGTGTGAATAGATATAACCGAGCGACAAGCTCCGGGCAACCAGCCGGTGTGAGTCCGGTCCGGGGAGACACCAGGGTCCCCGGTAGCTGACTCCCGGCGTCGATCGAGAGGTCGGCGTCGAAGTGGAGTGACAAGCGCCCCTCGGGGGTGTGCGACCGACCAGTCCGCAACATGAAGTGAAGCTTGCAGCGTCGTTATTTAAGCCCTGTCAGTGATGGCGGGGGCCAAGGAGAAGCCGAGCCTGTGCTTGAACGGCGAAGGCCATGGAAGGCGATCTTGGACCTGGAGCGGTCGCCGAAGAACCTCCCGGCGTAAGGAGCGTGGAATGGTCGGAAGGCTGTCCTGGGAACTGGAGAGAGCCTCCTCGGCCCCACCCATGCGGGGTGGGAAGTGTGGCTCGCCTATAACCGGCGGAACCGGGAAATGGCGGGCTGTCGAGAGGCAGTCGGAGGGGGCGGTAGTAGTGCCGATCGGCGGGACAACACAACCCGCCGGGAGCGAAGGGCCCCTACTTCATCGATGCGATCCGCGAACAAGGAGGGACTCGGGTGAGTGCCGTATCGGCTAGTTCCGCTCGCCGGGAGGACATCGGCCGCGAGCAGCGGCGTCCTCTGGACAAGGTCCGAGCCTTGCAGTGGACGCTGTACCGCTGTGCCAAGCAAGAACCCGAACGTCGGTTTCATGCCCTGTATGGCCACGTCCACCGCATGGACGTCTTGTGGCGGGCATGGACCGGAGTGTGTACGAACCGGGGCGCACCCGGCGTGGACGGAGTGACCGTCGACGCGGTGGCGGCTTCGGGGGTGGAAGAGTTCCTCCGGGACCTGGCGGAGCGACTGCGGACGCATAGCTATCGTCCGTCAGTGCTGCGGCGGGTCCGGATTCCGAAGCCGGGGCGGCCGGGGGAGTTCCGGCCGCTGTCGATCCCGACCGTGGCGGACCGGGTGGTGATGACGGCCGCGAAGTTGGTGCTCGAACCTGTCTTCGAGGCGCGGTTCACCGAGGCGAGCTACGGGTTCCGGCCCAAGCGGTCCGCGATCGACGCGTGCGAAACGGTGCGTGTCACGGCGAACCAGGGCCGGGAGTGGGTGTTCGAGGCCGACATCCGAGACTGCTTCGGCACGATCGACCACGACGCGCTGATGGTCCAAGTGGCCCGGCGAGTGGTGGACCGGTCGATGCTGAAACTGGTCCGGGCTTGGCTTCGGATGGGAATCCTGGAGGGCGGGGTGACCTCCCCAACCGGGGCGGGAACCCCGCAGGGCTCGCCGATTTCCCCGCTGCTGGCCAATATCGCGCTGCACGTGCTGGATGAGGCGTGGCAGCACGAAGGCCGTCGGCTGGGAACGTTGGTGCGCTACTGCGATGACTTCGTGGTCCTGTCGCCGACCAGACAACGCGCCGAACGGGCGCGTGAGTTGGCGGCAAAGGTGTTGGCAGGACTCGGGATGCGTCTGCACCCCGACAAGTCCGGCATCGCTTGCCTTACTCGAGGTGGGCAGGGCTTCGAGTTTCTCGGCTTCCACCACCGGAAAGTGGAATCGTGGAGATGGCGGGGCAGGTTCTACCTGCAACGCTGGCCCTCGGCCAGGGCGATGGGGGTGCTGCGGGACAAGGTCCGTGCGGCGACCGCATGCTCGAAGGCGGTACGGCCGGTGTCCGCGGTGGTCGCCGACCTCAACCCCGTGCTGCGGGGCTGGGGAGCGTACTTCCGCAACGGGAACTCCGGGCGGAGGTTCAACGCCGTCGACGGCTACGTCCACGAGCGGTTGGCGATTCTGGCCAGCCGCAAACACGGCCTCAGAGGCCGGAACTGGACTACCCGCTTCACCTATGGGTGGGTCACCCGGCTCGGGGTCTATCGCTTGACCGGAACAGTGCGCAGGGCGACGGTGCATGCCAGTCGGTGAACGATGTCGGAAAGCCGTGTGCGGGAGAACCGCATGCACGGTTTGAGGTGGCGGGGGCTGGAAACGGGGCGGTATGCCACCGCGCCAGTCCCCGACCCTACTAAGCGTGAGGTTGCAATAGGTCCGATCGCGCGGCCTGTAGAATTTCCTTCCTGACTTCCGGGACTTCATGTATACGTGACCATGAATCGCAGCTCCGAGGTGAATTGTCCACCGGAGGCGTCTGCCAACCACAACTGATCAAGGTCGGGTAGTACCTCAGAGAGGTTGACAGAGCCTGGCCCCCCTGCATCCGCTGTCCTGCGCACGGACTTCGCCAGCATGTCCACGAGTACCGGACTGGTGAAGTCGACGAAGGTGGGCTTGTCCTCGACCGGGACCTTCACGAACGCGCGTTCCGGCATTTCGTGGTCACGGCGCCACGCGCGAGCTCCGGTGAACCTGTCGCGCTCGTCTTTGGCGAACGCCCAAGTGATCCGCGCCGCGTCGAACGCCCAGGATTCGCGGCTCACCACCAAGCGGTCGATGGTCACCCTTGGCCGGTGGGCCGTTGACGCGAACGGTTGGAACGCGTTGACCACGGCTCCGGACAGGATTTCGCCGATCGTCTCGATGAAGTCGAACTCATCGTCAGTGGAGCCGGAGCGAACTACCAGTCGGTCGTGGTCGCGCCACACCAGGAGATCTGCTGCGGGCATGATCGGTCCAGGCGGCGCCACGGAGTCGGTGCCGGCGGCCCAGGACCAGAAGGTGTTCTCGGCGGTCAACATCGCTGATGGAGGAGCGAGTCTGGAGGTCACGAATGGTGAGGATTTCGGCAAAACCGCGTAGACGCGTTCACCGCCGTGGCGTGCCAGGGCCTCGTGCAGGCGGGCAGGCTCCTCGTGTTGTTCGACGAACAGCCTGCTCTCCAGCGCGTTGAACGCCAGGTGTAGTTCGCCCAGCACGAGGAGGAACTCGCCTCGGTTCACCGCGTCGGGCGTGGCGGCCGCCAGCATGATGTCGGGGCTGTGGTGGCCCGCCGACCACCACGGTGTGTCCGCGCCGCCGAAGACTTCGGTCACCCGAGCGCGGATCGCGTCGACGGTGGTCGAGTACCGGTGAACCCCGTCGGGGACTCGCAAGACCTCCCGCCAGCGGCGCTGGAACTCGGTGACGGCCACCGTGACCAGTGCGGGCAGCTCCGAGCGGGACGCGGTGAGCTCCGAGGCCGCCACACCCACCAGGTGAGCGAGCGGGACCGCGGCGGCGCCCGTGCGGGCGGTGCGTCG
>DATMCA010000066.1:0-2478 GCA_035559015.1 Umezawaea sp.
GTCGATCTTGACGATCCGGAGCAGCGGGTAGGCGAAGGTGAAGAAGAAGAACACCAGGGTCAGCGGCGTGTTGCGCACGAGCGTGACGTAGGTGGCCCCGGCTGCCCGGAACACCGGCACGGGACTGACCCTCAGCATCGCGAGGAACGTACCCAGCAGCAGCGACCCGACAGCGGACAGCGCGAACAACTTGATCGTGGTCGCGAAGGCGCTCAGGAAGAGGCCGGAATACGTGGAAAGGAGACTCATCAGGGGTTCCTTGCCGGTGGGCTGGCGGTAGAGAGGTGGCCGGTGACCCGCCCGGGGGCGAGGTCACCGGCCACCGTCCTGGGTCAGTAGCGCTCGATGATCGGCTTGGTGGCGGCCGATCCCGACTTGCCCAGCGTGTTGTCGTAGATCGTCTGCCAGGTGCCGTCCTTCAGCGCCGCCTCGAGGACGTCGAAGAACTTGCCGCGCAGGGCGGTGTCCTCCTTGGAGAGGCCGATGCCGTAGGGCTCCAGGGAGAACGGCTTGCCGATGACCTTGAACTTGTTCGGCTCCTGGGCGGCGAAGCCCTTGAGGATCGCGTCGTCCGTGGTGACCGCGTCAACCGAGTTGTCGGCCAGCTTGTTGACGCACTGCGAGTACGTCTGGAGCTCGGTGATGTTCTCCGGCTCGGTCAGGCCCTCTTCGCGGACCTTCTTGATCGGCGTGGAACCCGTGATGGAGCAGACCTTCTTGCCCTTGAGGGTGTCCTTGCCGGTGATCGCCGTCTCGTCCTTGCGCACCAGCAGGTCCTGGCCCGCGGTGTAGTACGGACCCGCGAAGGCGATCTTCTCCTTGCGGCCCGCGTTGATCGTGTACGTGCCGACGTAGTAGTCGACGTCGCCGTTGATCAGCGCCTGCTCACGGCCGGCGGACGCGATCGCCTTGTAGTCGATCTTGTCCTCGGTGTAGCCGAGCTTCGCGGCCATCAGCTTGGCGATCTCGATGTCGAAGCCGCTGTACTTGTTCGTCGTCGGGTCCTTGAAGCCCAGACCGGGCTGGTCCTCCTTGACGCCGATCACCACGCGGCCCCGCGCCTTGATCTTGTCGAACGTCGGCGAGCCTTCGATCTTCACGTCCGTGGCGGCGGCCTGCGAGGGAGCGGTACCACCGGTGTCTCCGGGGGTGCCCTCCTTGCCACAAGCGGTCAACGCCAGGCCGCCTGCAAGCAGCACCGCCGCAAGGGTACGAGCCCTCATCGTCCTTCTCCTGCTCTTGTAGATCAGGCGACGCCTGTCGGGGCGTCGCTAAATGCCGAGACTTCAGTGGGTGAGGATCTTGCCAAGGAAGTCCTTCGCGCGGTTGGACTTCGGCGCCGAAAAGAACTCCGTCGGCGTCGAGTCCTCGACGATCTCGCCGTCGGCCATGAAGATGACGCGATCGGCGGCCTTCCGGGCGAAGCCCATCTCGTGGGTCACCACGAGCATGGTCATGCCTTCCTTGGCCAGCGTCGTCATGACGTCCAGCACCTCCTGGACCATTTCCGGGTCCAGCGCGGAGGTGGGCTCGTCGAACAGCATGACCTTCGGGCGCATGGCCAGCGCTCGCGCGATGGCGGCGCGCTGCTGCTGGCCGCCGGAGAGCTGGGCGGGGTACTTCTCGGCCTGGTTGGCGATGCCGACCCGCTCCAGCAGTTCCGTGGCGTGCTCCAGGGCCTCGTTCGACGGCACCTTGCGCACCTTCGTCGGGGCGAGCAGCACGTTGTCGACGATGCTCTTGTGCGCGAACAGGTTGAAGGACTGGAACACCATGCCCACGTCGGCGCGCAGGCGGGCGAGCTCCTTGCCTTCGGCGGGGAGGGGCTGCCCGTCGACCTCGATCGTCCCGGAGTTGATGGGCTCCAGGCGGTTGATCGTGCGGCACAGCGTCGACTTGCCGGAGCCGGAGGGGCCCAGGACGACGACCACCTGGCCCTTGGGCACCTCGAGGTTGACGTTCTTCAGAACGTGCAGAGGGCCGAAGAACTTGTCCACGCCCGCCATCTTGATCATCGGCGGTGCGGGATTGGGGGCAGTCATCCGATCCTCCAACTGGCAATTGTCAGCGCTGGGCAAAACCTAGGTGTGCGCCACCACACCAGTCCACGACATTGAGCAAGACTTAGGGTCTCAACTCTGTCACAGGTCGGCGACCCCTACCCGAAAGGGACCACAGTGCGTGTGCTGCTCGTCGAGGACGACGACCGTGTCGCAGAAGCGCTGGTCCCGGCGCTGACGCGACGCGGTTTCACCGTGGATCGTCAAGCTACAGGTAGGGGTACTCTCGATCGATTGTTAGGGGTGGATGTCGTCTTGCTGGACCTCGGACTGCCCGATGTGGACGGTGTGACGCTGTGCCGCAGCATCCGGGCGGCGAGCGACGTGGCCATCATCGTGGTGTCCGCGAGGGGCGAGATCGACGACCGGATCCTCGGGCTGCACGCCGGTGCGGACGACTACCTGGTGAAGCCCTACG
>DATMCA010000067.1:0-5912 GCA_035559015.1 Umezawaea sp.
CTCGAATGGTTGCGCTGCGTAGAACCCCAGAAGGATTGCCGCCTCCTGGAGGAGGCGCGTGGGCTCTTCGCCACGATCGGGGAAGCGGACGGCGCGACCCGCGCGGTCGCCGAACTCGAACGGCTCGCGGGGAAGGCGTGGTCCACCGAGGGCACCACGATGCTGCGCCACTACCTGGGGTACGCGCTCGCCGGCAGGGCGGTCGAGGTCCGTCGCATGCTCGGCCCCGGCGGGGTCGTCATCGTCGAGGGGATCGCCGACCGCATCCTCGCTCTGGACACGTGCGACTCCGAGCTGGACGAGTTCGCGGCCGCGTTGAAGAAGCCGAAGCCGGTGAGGGACACCCGTGCCACGCCGGTGTTCGCCCTGCTGCTGGTGGTGTTCGGCGTCGTGCCGGTGGTGGTCGGCGGGCTGCTGCACAACGGGCCGCTGGTCAGCGTCGGCGTGCTGCTGTCGGTCGTGCTGATGGGCACCCTGGTGTGGCTGCTCCGGGCGACCAGCGCGCACCGCGGCGTGCGGAGACCGGCCCACCTGGCGTCGTCGGTCAGCCGAACAGGCCGCTGACCTTCGCCGCCAGGTCGGCCAGGCTGATCGACACGGCGAGCGCCCCGGTCAACCGCTGGGACAGCTTCGTGGCCACGTGCTTGGCCACGGCCGGGTCGGCGTCCTCCGAGTCGACGATCTCCTCCAGTTCCGTGATCTGGTCGAGGGCGACCTCCTTGCCTGGTGTCGCGTCGTCCTTCGCGGCGACCTCCGTGCGCAGGGCG
Source organism: Umezawaea sp. (assembly GCA_035559015.1). Classification (GTDB taxonomy): domain Bacteria; phylum Actinomycetota; class Actinomycetes; order Mycobacteriales; family Pseudonocardiaceae; genus Umezawaea. The sequence goes on from DATMCA010000067.1 coordinate 768, forward strand.
CCGAGCGTCGCGCGGACCTCGCCGCGCAGCGCGTCGCGAGCGGCCGCGGTGCCGACGACGTCGCCGATGGTGTTGTGGTCGCCGATGAAGGCGTTGCCGCCCACCGAACCGCCGACCTTGATCTCGTTGCTGTCGGGCATGCCGCCGCTCCTCAGGACTTGGTGACGTCGCCGGTCTTGTTGTGGTCGCCGATGAACGCGTTGCCGCCCACCGAACCCTCGATGTGCATGTTGTTGTTGACGACCTGCTGAACGCGCTCCATGAACTCGGCGGACCCGAGGCCCTTGTCCTCCAGGAACCGGCCGACCGACCGGACCACCCTGGCGTCCAGCACCTTGACGTAGCGCTCCAGGTCGGTGCGCTGGAAGTAGTCCTCGACGGTTTCCCCCGAGGCCAGTTCGCGCAGGCTGACCATCGCGCCGTACTTCTCGGCCAGCAGCAGGCCGGACTCCTCGGGGATCGGCCGGATCCGCGTGACCGCGTGCGAGAAGCGCCCGAAGATCGTCACCGGCAGCCGGAGGAGCTTGCCGAACGCCTCGACCACGGGCCGCCAGGAGGCCGCGGGCCACTCGTCGAACCGCCGGTGCTTCTCGTGCAGCGGGAGCAGCACGCACGGCGTCCACTCCAGGTACAGATTGTTCCGGTCCGACCCGAGGTGCAGGTAGGCCGAGATGACGAGGTCGCGGTCCCACGTCTCCAGTTGGAAGCAGCGGAAGTAGCGCATCCACTCCAGCGGTTCCTCGACGATCCGCTGGACCACGTCGTCCGGCAGGTGGCGCTTCGGCTTCTCCCGGATGTTCGGCAGCACCGCGGTGCTGACCGGGTCGCCGATCCACGCCAGCAGGTCGTCGGCCGGGACGACGACCCGCTCGAACACGGCCAGGTCGCGCAGGCGGTTGCTGGGGGACAACGACGGCGACGAGCCCAGGTCGTGCAGGTCCCGTTCCAGGGCGTCGTAGAGCTCCCGCAGGGTGAAGGGCTTCGGCTCGGCCTCCGGGTCGCTCGCGTGCAGCGGGATGGCCACGGACCACGGCTGGTAGGGCAGTCCGGCGCCCACGAACGGGTGGTAGCCGCGGTAGACGACGACCTCGGCCCCCTGCCCGTTCCACGCCGGTCGGATCCGCGGCAGCTCGTGGTCGAAGTACTGGTGCCCCTTCCTCCTGACCTCCCACTCGTGCGGCCAGCGGTCGCCCACCTTGGGGTCGACCTCGAACCGGCCGCGGCGGAAGCTCCGGGTCACCAGCGCCCACACGACCAGGCGGTCGACCAGCAGGACGGCGGCCATCAGCACGAACACGACGGACGCGAGGACGGCGAGGAGAGGGCCGAGATCGGCGTCATCGGCCTGGACCGGGACGGTCCGGTACGACGTCGTGCCCCCGTCGAGCAGGCTCGGCAACCCGGTGGACGTGACGAGGTAGATCACCAGCGCGCCCACGCCGAGGCCCGCTGCCAGCCGCAGCGTTTTCGCCAGGTCACGCTTGGCCGTGAGGTTCTGCCAGGTCCGCACCCGGCCCGCGCACGCGGCCAGCGCGACCAGCACCCACGCGGCCAGCACCGCGGGCGCGAAGAGCGTGAACAGCGCCAGTAGCGCCACGAGGAGGCCGTCGCGGGTCCGCCGCCTGCTGCGCGCCGCGATCGCCTCGCGGAGCACCGGTTCGCTGTCGACGCCGGGTGACGGTCCGACCGCGCGCGTCGGTTCGACCAGGAATTCGCGAATCGCCGCGTTGGCGAATTCGGGGTCCAGGTGTGCCGCCGCGCAGAGCCTGCGGGTGCTCTCGTCCCGCGGTGCCGCACTGCTGTTGATCATTGGTGTGGTCCGATCGTCACGGGGTGGTGCGGTCTTTCATCGTTTGCAGCACCGACTGGAAGGTGGGCCAGTCCTCCGGGGTGCTCGATCCGTAGATCACGTACTCCACGTTCCGCGCTTCCCAGTAGAACGCCGAAACCTGACGGCGGACCCCGTTCTTGTCGGTGAACTGGTAATCCCACTGGACCGAGGGAAATCCGTGGAACGAGCCGGGGTTCAGCAGGAGTTTCCGGTAGTCGGTGGCGGTGCTCTCCTCGGAAGCCGTGCTGATCCGGCCCGAGAGGGTCGTCCCCGGCTGCTCGGGCGGGGCGCCGCCGAACCGGATCTCGTGGCGCTCGTCCGCGGGGTCGGTCGCGACCTGGATGGTGCTCACCGAGCCCTGGGAGACGGTCCAGGTGGCCGGTAGCACCGTCTTGAGCTCGGAAGGGCCGGTGGCGGTGCGGTAGCCCGACGGCACGGCCGCCGCCGTCGTGGTCGTGGGACGCGGGGTCGGCCTGGTCGTGGTGAACGTCGGCGTCCACGTCGGCTCGCCCCTCGTCGACGAGGTCGCGGTCGGCGGGGCGTCCGGTTCGCCGGAAGTCGTGGAAAGCAGTATTCCGACCGCGGTGGCGACCGCGAAGTAGCCGGAGGCGAACAACGCCGCCATTGGTCGGGCGGACCACTGGCTAATTCCGTACTTTTGCGGATTCATTTGTCGATCGCCTCCTCGCTGTCTGGCACAATAGCTTGTCCGTGAGGTGGAGGAGGTTTTCATGGCGGTCGGCGCGTCAGGCGAGTGGGGCGAATTCGGCGCCTGGTTCGAGGTTCGCTCGAAATCCCTGCTGGAGGCCGGGAAAGAATTCGATCCATCAGTGATGGAAGAAGTTTCCGGCGCATTCTCCGCACTTTTCGAGGAAGGCCGCGCCGCGGAGGCGATCGCCGACCTGGAGAACCTGGTGCGCCTCTCGGCGGGCACGGCCCACGCCGGTCTGCTGCGCACCTGCCTCGCCTACGCGCTCGCGGCGCGCACGGTGGTGGCGCGCGGCGTGACCAGGGACGGGGCCCTGGTGGTCCTGGAACCCGCCCAGCGGACCACGTGCCTGCGGTCCGCCGAGCAGATCGTCGAACTGGCGACCGGTGACGTCGAGGTCGAGCGGTTCGCCACCGACCTGCTGGACCGCCTGCGGGCGGGGGAGACCTGGCAGTGGAGCGGCGAGTTGTCGATCGCGCCCGCGGTGCTGGTGTTCGGCGTGCTGCCGGTGGTCGCGGGCGCGTTGACGCACCTCGTGCCCCTGGTGGTGTTCGGCGTCCTCGCGGGCACCGCCGCCGTGTACGCCCTGGTGCTGGTCAACCGGAAGCAGCGCTGGCAAGTCGACGCGCGCGCGGTGCGACCGGTGGTGGGGCGGTTCGGCAGCTGAACGGGCGGAACCGCTCCCGCTCGCGGCGGCGGCCGGGCACGTGGTCCCGCGGGCCGACCACGACGTGGCCCGTGTCGCGACGCGGGGTCGGGGGATCACTACGCTGGGCCGGGTGAGCACGGTCTACGACACCAGTGAGCTGAACAACCGCGCGGCTGGGCTTGCCGCGGCCGCGGGCGCGGTGCGCTCCGGCCGTCTGGTCGTCTTCCCGACGGACACCGTGTACGGCCTGGGCTGCGACGCTTTCGACGCGGCCGCCGTGCGCTCCCTCCTCGAAGCGAAGGGGCGCGGGCCGGACATGCCGGTGCCGGTCCTGGTCGGTTCGTGGACGACGATCGACGGGCTGGTGCTGAGCGTGCCGAGGCAGGCGCGCGCGCTGATCGAGGCGTTCTGGCCGGGCGGGTTGTCGCTCGTGCTGCCGCACGCGCCGTCGCTGTCGTGGGACCTCGGCCGGACCAGGGGCACGGTGATGCTGCGCATGCCGCTGCACCCGGTCGCGCTGGAACTGCTGCGCGAGGTCGGGCCGATGGCCGTGTCCAGCGCGAACAAGACCGGGTTCGCGCCCGCGGCGACCGCGCTCGAAGCCCGTGACCAGCTCGGGGAGTCGGTGCCCGTGTACCTGGACGGCGGCGAGTCGGGGGAGAACGTGGCCTCGACGATCGTGGACCTGACGGGTCCCGAGGCGGTCGTGCTGCGCGAGGGCGCGGTGCCGGTCAGCGCGGTGTCCGAGGTGTTGGGCCTGGAAGTCGAGGTCGCCCGCTAGTGGATCTTGGTCTACCGAGTACGGTGGCGTCAGCACTCATCGCCGCTCACCCGGCCTCACCGAGGGGTTAGCCTCCAGCCGTGGGCCTGCCTGCCTCCGCGTCAACCGTCCTCCCCGTGCGGGAGTACCTCCTCGTCTGCCTGACAGCCGCGGTGGTCACCTTCCTGCTCGTCGGGCTGGTTCGCGTGTTCGCCTTCAAGATCGGCGCCGTGGCCTACCCACGGCAACGCGACGTGCACGTCAAGCCGATGCCCCGGATGGGCGGCCTCGCCATCTACGGGGGCGTCCTCGGCGGCATGCTGCTGGCGCACCAGCTCCCGGTGCTGCGCTCCGCGTTCGACTTCTCCAACGACCCGTACGCCGTGATCATCGGCGGCGGTGTGATCGTGCTCGTCGGCGTGCTCGACGACCGGTTCGAACTCGACTCCCTCACGAAGCTCGCGGGCCAGGTCACCGCCGCGGGCCTGCTGGTGCTGTTCGGCCTCCAGTGGCTGGTGTTCTGGGTGCCGTGGGGCGACAACGGCGCGGGCACGGGGTCGCTGCTGTCGCTGGACCAGAACCAGGGCGCGCTGCTGAGCGTGCTGCTCGCCGTGACGATGGTGAACGCGATGAACTTCGTCGACGGCCTGGACGGCCTCGCCGCGGGCATCGGGCTCATCGCCGCCGTGGCCACGTGCGCGTTCTCCATCGGTCTGCTGGCGAAGAACCAGGGTGACGTCGGCGCGTACCCGCCCGCCCTGATCGCCGCCACGCTCGCGGGCGCCTGCCTCGGCTTCCTGCCGCACAACTTCAACCCGGCGCGCATCTTCATGGGCGACTCGGGCTCGATGCTGATCGGCCTCATGCTCGCCGCCGCCACGACCTCGGCGTCCGGCAAGCTGAACTACGCCAGCCTCGGCGCCCCGGACCTGCTCGCGCTGCTGTCACCGCTGCTGGTCGTCGCCGCCGTGCTGTTCGTGCCGCTGCTCGACCTGATGATGGCGGTCGTCCGCCGCACCCGCCGTGGCGAGAGCCCGTTCTCCGCGGACAAGATGCACCTGCACCACCGGCTGCTCTCGATCGGGCACTCGCACCGCCGCGCCGTCCTCGTCATGTACTTCTGGGCGGCGCTGCTGTCCTTCGGCGCCGTCGGCCTGTCGATCACCGGCGGTCAGGCGGAGCTGCTGATCGCGATC
>DATMCA010000068.1:0-2215 GCA_035559015.1 Umezawaea sp.
CTCCGGGTGATCGCGAGTGATCTCGGCGAAATCGGAGACGCTGGCACCGCGACGACCGGGGGTCGTCGGCTTGTACTTGCGAATGCCCATCTCTACGCAGTCCTCGTCGTCATCAGGCGGCCGGGCCGCCGAAGATCTCGATCGGCTTGCTCTCGGCAGACAGCGTCACGATGGCGCGCTTGGTGTCCTTGCGCTTGCCATAGCCGGACCGGGTGCGCTTGCGCTTGCCCTGCCGGTTGAGCGTGTTGACGCTGACGACCTTGACGCCGAAGACCTTCTCAACGGCAATCTTGATCTGGGTCTTGTTCGAGCCGGGCGCCACCACGAAGGTGTACTTGTTCTCCTCAAGAAGCCCGTATGACTTCTCGGAGATCACCGGCGCGAGCAGGATGTCCCTGTGGTCGGGGATCACTTCTCGGCCTCCTCGGACACCTCGGAGGAACGGGCGACGGCCTTCGCGGAACGGCCACGGGCCGGTCCGGCGATGAACACGTCGTACGCGTCCTTGGTGAACACCACGTCGTCGTTGACCAGCACGTCGTAGGTGTTGAGCTGGTCGGGCGCGATCACGTGCACACGGTCGAGGTTGCGCAGGCTGACCCACGAAACCTCGTCGGTGCGGTTCAGCACGACCAGAACGCGACGTGCCTCCGTAACCGACTCCAGCAGCTTGCGGGCGGTCTTGGTGGAGGGGGTGTCCCCGTTCACCAGAGCGCTCACGATGTGCAGCTGGCCGGCGCGGGCCCGGTCGGAGAGGGCACCGCGAAGAGCGGCGGCCTTCATCTTCTTGGGCGTCCGCTGGGTGTAGTCGCGCGGCTGCGGGCCGTGCGAGATACCACCACCGGCGAACTGGGGCGAACGGGTCGAGCCCTGACGGGCGCGGCCGGTGCCCTTCTGCCGGTACGGCTTCTTGCCGCCACCGGAGACCTCGCCGCGGGTCTTCGTGCTGTGCGTGCCCTGGCGAGCCGCGGCCCGCTGGGCCACGACGACCTGGTGCAGCAGCGAGATGTTCGCCTGCGCGTCGAAGATCGCGGCGGGCAGCTCGACGCTGCCGTCGGTCTTGCCGTCCGGCGTGTGCACCTCAACGGTGTTCGTCATCAGGCACCACCCTTCGCAGCGCTCTTGATGAACACCACACCGCCCTTGGGACCGGGAACAGCGCCCTTGATGAGCAGCAGCCCCGCCTCGGCGTCGATGCGGTGAACGGTCAGGTTCTGAGTGGTCACGCGCTCGTGGCCCATGCGGCCAGCCATGCGGACACCCTTGAACACGCGACCAGGAGTGGCACACCCGCCGATGGAACCCGGCGAGCGGTGCTTGCGCTGGGTGCCGTGGCTCGCGCCGAGGCCCTTGAAGCCGTGTCGCTTCATGACGCCCGCGGTGCCCTTGCCCTTGCTGGTGCCGATGATGTCGACAACAGCGCCGGCCTCGAACACCTCTGCGGTGAGCTCCTGGCCGACCTGGTACTCGGTCGCGTCCGTGGTGCGCAGCTCCGCCAAGTGGCGACGAGGAGTCGCGCCTGCCTTGGCGAAGTGGCCCGTCACGGGCTTGTTGACCTTGCGCGGGTCGATAGCGCCAAAGGCCAGCTGCACAGCCGTGTAGCCGTCGATTTCTTGGGTTCGCACCTGGGTGACCACGTTCGGCTCGGCCTTGACGACGGTAACCGGAACGATCCGGTTGTTCTCGTCGAAGACCTGAGTCATGCCGAGCTTGGTGCCCAGGAGCCCCTTAACCTGCCTGTCAGACATGGGTCTCGTTACTCTCCGCCCCAAATGGGATCAACACTGCCGCGTCCACTTACTGAATGTTGACGTCGACGCTCGCCGGCAGGTCGATGCGCATGAGCGCGTCCACCGTCTTCGGCGTCGGGTCGAGGATGTCGATCAGACGCTTGTGCGTGCGCATCTCGAAGTGCTCGCGCGAGTCCTTGTACTTGTGCGGCGAGCGGATGACGCAGTAAACGTTCTTCTCAGTGGGCAGCGGCACAGGCCCGACGACCCGAGCGCCGGTGCGCGTCACGGTCTCGACGATCTTGCGCGCGGACGCGTCGATCGCCTCGTGGTCGTAGGCCTTGAGCCTGATGCGGATCTTTTGTCCCGCCACGCTTGTCCTACCTCACTATTAACGGGCCCACTGAATGGGCCTGGTCTTCGTGCGCTCTACCCGTTGGGTAGCGCGCTGGCTATGCCGCCGCTGTTTACCTGTCTGTGGTCCA
>DATMCA010000069.1:0-5945 GCA_035559015.1 Umezawaea sp.
CAACCCGTGGGACGGCACGCCGGCGAGCAACCCCTGGGACAGCGCACCGCTGAGCAACCCTTGGGACGGCACCCCGACGGGCGGCGACCCGGTCGACAGCAACCCCTGGGACAGCGCCCCGCTCGTCGGCTCCGCGTGGAACTGACCGGGCGTCAGCCCTCGACCGCGGTGGCGGGAACCGCCTGCTCCGCCGTCACCCCGCCGAACACCCGGACCACCGGCTCAGGAGCCCGACCGGCGTCACCGAGCCGGGCCAGCACACCGGCCAGGTCCTCCCGGATCGCCGCGGCCCCGCCTCGGTCCATGATCCGCTCGCGCACCACCAGCGCCTGCTCCAGGAAGTCCCGCGCCTCGGCGTAGCGGCCGAGCCCGGCGTTCACCTCGCCGAGGTCCCGCAGCAGGTGCCCCTCGCCGATCACGTCCCGGCTGTGCCGCACCATCTCCAGCACCGTGCCGAAGGTCCGCGCCGCCTCGACGCGCTCCCCCGCCCGCACCTGCACCTGGCCGATCCGCCTCAGCGTGTGGGTGGCGCCCCCGACGTAACCGGTGGTCCGGTAGATCCCCATCGCCTCGTCCAACTGCTCCCTGGCCACGTCGATCCGCCCCCGGCGGGAGAAGACGTCCGCCCGCTGGGTCAGCACGATCGCCCGGCCCACCACGTCGTCCACCCGGTCGAAGTCGCGGATGGCCTCGGAGTACAGCGCCAGCGCCTCGTCGTCCCGCCCCGCCCAGCGCGCCAGCAGCCCCAGGTCGCGACGGCACAGCGCGAGCCCGCGCGGGTCGTCCACCTCCTTGAACAGCTCCAGTGCCGCGACGAGCACCTCGTGCGAGCGCGCGGTCTGGCCGCGGTTGATGTGCAGGGTGCCCAGCGACCCCAGCACCGCGGCCGTGCCACGGGCGTTGCCCGCGCGCCGGGTCGCCCGCAGCGCCTGCTCGTGCGTCCGCTCCCAGTCGTCGAGGTAGCCCCGCGACTCGAACAGGGTCACCCCCGTGACGGCGAGGTCCCAGCACAGCTCGTCCAGACCGGCCTCGGCGGCCTGCGCGATGGCGGCGCACAGGTTGACCTGCTCGGCGTCCATCCACTCCAGCGGTTCGGCGAGCGCCTGCTCGACGTAGGAGGCGGGCGGCGGCCAGCGGACGCCCGTCCCGTGCAGCACGGTGTAGTCGCCGCCGTAGATGAGCCGGTGCGCCTGCTCGGCCAGCGCGAGCCACCCGCCGACCACCCGTTCGACCGCTCGCGCCCGCTCCTCCGGCGAGACCTCCTCGGCCAGCTTCTCGCGGGCGAACAGCCGGACGATGTCCTGGTAGCGGTAGCGGAACTCCCCGGTGCGCTCGACCGTGGCGACGTCCAGCATCTGCACGTCCACCAGTGGTTCGAGCAGGTCCGACGGGTACGGCGACGGGTCGTCCAGCACCGCGCCCGCCAACCAGCCCGGGATCTCCGGCCCGTCGGAAAGGCCGAGCAGGCCGAACAGGCCGCGCGCGGAGCGGTCCAAACCGTTGTAGGTCAACGAAAGGCTGGCCCGGATCGTCATCTCGCCGTGGGCCAGTTCGTCGAGGCGGTGCCGCTCGCTGGCCAGCCGGTGCACCATCGTCGCGAGCGACCAGTGCGGTCGGGCGGCCAGCCGGGCCGCGATGATCCGCAGCGCCAGCGGCAGCCCGCCGACGGTGCGCACCAGCGCCGCGGCGGCCTCGGGTTCGCGCCCCACCCGGTCCGCGCCGATGACGCGGCCCAACAGGTCCAGCGACTGCGCCTGGTCCAGGACGTCGACCTCCACCTGCCGCGCGCCGGGCACACCGGTCAGCCGCGAACGGCTGGTGACCAGGACGGCGCACGTGCTGCTGCCCGGCAGCAACGGGGCGACCTGCCCCTCCGTGCTCGCGTCGTCGAGCACGACCAGGATCCGGCGTTCCGCCATCAACGTCCGGTACATCGCCACGCGCTCGTCCAGGCCGACCGGGATGACCGGACCGGGGATCCCCAGCGCCAGCAGGAAACGGCCGAGCACGTCGGCCGGCGCGCTGGGTTCGCCGCGGGTGCCGCGCAGGTCGCAGTAGAGCTGGCCGTCCGGGAAGTGCTCCGCCGCGACGCGGTGCCCGATGTGGGCGGCGACGGTGGTCTTGCCGCTGCCCGGCCGTCCCACGACGACCACGACCCCGACGGCCCGCCGGTCCTTCCCGACCAGCACGGACTCCGCGGTCCGGATGAGGTCCTCGTGGCCGATGAAGTCCGCGGTGTCCGCGGGCAGTTGGCGCGGGTGCTGCGTCCACCGCACGGGAACGGCTTCGGCCTGCTTGCCCGGTTCCACGGCGTCGCCGACCGCGTCACCGGAGAGGATCGCGGATTCCAGCAGCCGCAGGCGTTCGCCGGGTTCCAGGCCCAGTTCCTCCACCAGCAGCCGCCTGCCGGTCCGGTACACCTCCAGGGCCTCGGCCTGGCGTCCCGCCTGGTGCAGCGCGAGCATCAGCACGGCGCGCAGCCGTTCCCGCAACGGGTTCTCGTGCACGAGCCGGGTGACCTCGCCGACGATCTGGTGGTGCCGCCGGAGTTCCAGCTCCAGTTCGAGGTAGTCCTCGGTCGCGGTCAGCCGTTCCTCGTCCAGCCGCAACGCCTTCGTGCGCAGCGCGCGGTTGGGCAACCCGCTCAGGCAGGGCCCCCGCCACAGCCCGACGGCGGCGCGCAGCAGTCCGACCGCTTCCGCCGCACGGCCCTCCTTGACGAGCACCCTGGCCTCGGTCACCTTGCGCGCGAACACGTGCATGTCCAGGGTTCCGGCCACGAGCCGCAACTGGTAACCGGGCGGGCGGGTGGTGATCGTGACCGGCACACCCGCGTCCGTGAGGGACTTCCGCAGCCGGGACACGCAGATCTGCACCTGGGTGCGCGCGGTGTCCGGGGGCAGTTCGTCCCACAGCGTGTCCACGATGTGCTCGGTGCTGACGACCTGGTTGGCCTCCATCAGCAGCAGCGCCAGGACGACCTGCTGGCGACCGGGCGTGATGCGGACCGGCCCCGACGGGCCCTCGACCTCGACCGGGCCGAGAATGCGGTAGACCGAATCCTCGGGTCTTCTCAGCGCAGCGTCCACAGCCACCCCTCCGAGACCACGGCGACCGAGTCGCGGGACCAAGGTCAAATGTAGGCAGCACGGATGCGCGTGTACATCCGGCGGATGGCGACCATATCCGAGTCATCCGGCCCTCAGCAGGGGTATTCGGCTCAACGCCCGCCGTGAAAGCGCCGTGATAGGACTGGGGTATCGGACCGCACGACACTCGCATCAACATTCCCGATACCGGAAAGGGCCTCGTGATGACGAGCGACTCCCCTGGTGCACCACCCAGCGCGGCGTCGGTGGCCGCGGGCGTGGACCACGTCCGGTTGTCGTACTTCTACCAGGACGCGGGCGACCTGGACGCCTACGCCTCGTTGCTGCACGAGGACGTGCAGCTCAACCAGCCGGGCAACTCCACCGGCCACGGTCGCGCGGAGGCGGTGAAGCTGCTGGACGTGGCGGGCAGGCACGAGCTGTACAAGGTGGTGGCCGAGGGCGACTGCGTGGTGGCGGTGGGCCGGTACTCGTCCCCGACCGCGCCGCGGCGGCACGGCCTGGCGGAGTTCGACTTCGCCGACTTCTTCACCCTGTCCGACGACGCGCTCCTCCTCAGCAGGCGCCGGTTCTACTACCTGCCGCCACCGGCCGTCCACCGATGAACCGCGCGTCCATCCACTGTGGACCTCACCGTCGGCGGTAGGGTCAGCGAGCTTTTCGAGCCCAGGAGGACCCCGTGTTGAAGGCCTTCGACGACCTGTCCACGCCACTGGTGGCCGACGCCTGCGTGCGACTCGACATCCCGTTGCGCATCGCGCCACCGGGCATCCGCGCGGTGGCGCCGGACCAGCGCATCGCGGGCCGCGTGCTGCCCGCCCGCCACTACGGCAGCGTGGACGTGTTCCTGGAGGCCTACGGCGGGGCGCAGGAGGGCGACGTGCTGGTCGTCGACAACGGCGGCCGGACCGACGAGGCCTGCGTCGGCGACCTCACCGTCCTGGAGGCTCAGGCTTCCGGCCTGGCCGCGCTCGTGGTCTGGGGCCTGCACCGCGACACCCCGGAACTGGTCGACATCGGCTTCCCGGTGTTCAGCTACGGCAACTACCCCGCCGGCCCCACCCGCCTGGACCCGCAGGAACCGACGGCGTTGACCAGCGCCACCTTCGGCCCCCACACCACGACCAGCGCCGACATCGTCTTCGGCGACCGCGACGGCGTCCTGTTCGTCGCCGCCGACCGCGTCGAGGAAGTCCTGACCACCGCCCACCACATCCACCACACCGAACGCACCCAGGCAACCCGGATCAAGGCGGGCGACACCCTCCGAAACCAAACCGCCTTCACCGACTACCTGACCCACCGCACCACCAACCCCACCTACACCTTCCGCCAACACCTCCGCCGGATCGGCGGTGCCGTGGAGGAGTAGCGGCACTGTTCCACCGAGACGTCGAACCGTGATTCGACCGACCGCAGGAGGGGGTGATCGGGGCGGCACCGGTGCGAGCCCGTTCGACTGGGGCAAATCGGTCCACCAGAACAAATTCCCGCTCATGCCGCCGGTGGACCCGATGATCCGGTCGCGCTCCACCTGACGCCATTCCTCCGCCCGACGGCGGCAGGTGCCCCAAGACGCGGGCCGCCCCCCTTCGCACCGACCTATGCTATAGCTTAACTGCTTGCTATAGGTTGACGCGCCCAACGGCGCCCGCGGACGAAGGAGTGGGGTTTGAAGGCGTTTGTCGTGCCCTCCGGTGGTTTTCGGCGGTTGTCGGCGGTGGTCCTGGTTGCCGTGGTGGCGGTCGCGGGTGTGCCCGCGGGTGTCGCGAGTGCGGCGCGGCCCGCGAGTTGCCCGGACGACCTGGCCGGGAAGGCCGCCTGCTACTCGGGGCGGGATGTCAACGGGGCCTACTACGTGATGGCGGTTCCGGAGCGGTGGAACGGGTCGTTGGTGGTGCACGCGCACGGGGGGCCTGATTTCTCGTACGACGAGTCGTCGCCGGTCGCGGAGCTGGAGCGGTGGGCGGTGATGGTCGACCAGGGGTACGCGTGGGTCGGGTCGTCGTACCGGCGTGGTGGTTACGGGGTTCGGATGGCCGCCGCCGACACGGAGAACGTGCGGCGGTTGTTCGTGGAGCGGTTCGGCCGGCCTGGGCGGACGTACCTGCACGGGCAGTCGTGGGGTGGGAACGTGGCGGCCAAGGTCGCCGAGACCTACGGCCGGGAACCGGGCACCTACGACGGGGTGCTGCTGACCAACGGGCTGCTGGGCGGGGGTTCGCGGGGGTACGACGCCCGAGTGGACCTGCGGGTCGTCTACCAGTACTACTGCCACAACCTCCCCCGCGCCGCGGAGGCGCAGTACCCGTTGTGGCAGGGGCTTCCGGCGGATTCCGAGGTCACGCCCGAGGAGGTCCACGCCCGGCTCCAGGAGTGCACCGGCATCGACTCGGCCCCCGCGGACCGAACCACGGAGCAGCAGCGGAACCTGGCCGACATCGTCGGCGTCACCAGGCTTCCGGAGCGGGCGGTGGACATCCACCTGCTGTACGCGACGTTCCTGTTCCAGGACGTCGTGTCGAAGCGGCTGGGCGGGCGCAACCCGTTCGGCAACGTCGGGGTGCGGTACGACGGATCGCACGACGACGACGCCCTCAACGCCGGGGTGGAACGGTTCTCGCCCGACGCCACCGCACGCCGTGACCTCTCGTACGACAGCGACCTGACCGGGCAGGTCCGCCTGCCCGTGCTGACGCTCCACGCGATCGACGACCCGCAGGTGTTCGTGGAGAACGAGTCGGCCTACCGCGCGACCCTCCAGGCCGCGGGGCGGAGCGGGAACCTCGTTCAGTCCTACACGAACGAGAGCGAGCACAGCGAACTCAGCGACTC
>DATMCA010000070.1:0-4779 GCA_035559015.1 Umezawaea sp.
ACGTGGTGCAGCACCAGGAGCAGCCGTCGTTCGGGCGCGAACCACACGGCCCGCAGCATCCGGCCGTCGTGCGGCGCGAGCTGACCGGCGGCGCGGGCGGTCCACAGGTCGACGTCGAGCCCGGTGTCGACCCGCTCGATCACATCGGCCGCGCGCACGGAGCCGGAGACGTCCAGGGACCAGTCTGGGTTGATGCGCGACCGGAGCAGGTCGTGGTGGTCGATCACCTTCTGGAGCACGGAGTCCAGGGTGGTGGCGTCCAGGTCGGGGACCTGGAACAGCATCGACTGGTAGAAGGCGTCCACCTTGCCGCCGAGTTCGGCGAGCCAGCGGATGATCGGGGTCGCGACGACGGTGCCGGTGCCGGCGTCATGGGTCTGCGCGGCTTCCTGCCGGGCGACGGCGGCCAGGGCGGCGGGCGTGCGGAGGCGGAACACCTCGCGCGGCGTGATCGCGAGCCCGGCGGCGCGGGCGCGGCTGACCAGGCCGATGGCGACGATGCTGTCGCCGCCGAGTTCGAAGAAGTTGTCGTGCACGCCGACGGAAGGCAGTCCCAGCACGTCGGCGACCAGCTCGACGAGCGCGCGCTCGGTCGGGGTGCGCGGCTGGGCATGGCCGGTCAGGGCGGTCCAGTCGGGGTCGGGCAGCTTCGCCCGGTCGAGCTTCCCGTTGGGGGTCAACGGAAGCGGGCCGTCGTGGACGACCACCACGGACGGCACCATGTACTCGGGCAGCGTGTCGGCGACGTGCGCGCGAGCGGTGGCGGAGTCGCCGCCGACCACGTACCCGACGAGCCTCTTCACCCGGCGGTGGTCCTCACGCACGACGACAGCGGCCTGCGAGACGTCCGGGTGGGACATCAGGACGCTCTCGACCTCACCCGGCTCGATCCGGTAGCCGCGGATCTTCACCTGGCCATCGGCCCGGCCGAGGAAGTCGAGGATGTGTTCCCCCGTCTGATTGTCGGCTCCGCCGACGGATGCACGCCACTTCGCCCGGTCACCGGTGCGATACATGCGCGATCCGGGCTCGCCGAAGGGGTCGGCGACGAACCGCTCCGCGCTCAGGCCGGGACGGCCGAGGTAACCGCGGGCCAGGCCGCGCCCGGCCACGTACAGCTCGCCCTCGACACCGACGTCCACCGGCCGCAGGTCGGGATCCAGGACGTAGCAGCGGGTGTTGGGGTCGGGGACGCCGATCGGCACCGGGCCGATCCAGTCGGCTTCGGCGCGCCACAGCGTGGAGTTCACCGTCGCCTCGGTCAGGCCGTAGGCCGCGACCACGGTCAACCTCTTGGCCCAGCGGGCGATCAGCTCGCTCGGCACGGTTTCCGTGCCCACGACCAGCACCGCGCCCTCGGGCAGTTCGCAGTCCGGCGGTAGCGCGGCCACCAGCGACGGCGGCAGGATCATGTGCGTGCCGCCGTGGTGCGCGATGTACTCGGTCAGGGCTTCGCCCGCGACCCGGCGTTCGGTCGGCACGACGATCACCCGGCCACCGACGCCCAGCGCCATCGTCAGGTCCCACACGGCCACGTCGAAGCCGACCGACGCGAACTGCACGACCCGGCTCTCCGCCGTGACGCCGATGCGGTCGGTCGCCGTGGCGATCAGGCTGCCGATGCCCTCGTGCGACACGACGACGCCCTTGGGCTTGCCCGTCGACCCGGAGGTGTAGATGACGTACGCGGCCTGGTGCAGGCCGATCGGCACGTCCGGGTTCTCCGGGGACCCGTCGAAGGATTCCCGGTCCAGCAGCACGACTTCGTGCCCGGAGGGCAGTTCGTCAGCCATGTCCGACACCGAGAGCACGAGCCGCGCCCCGGCGTCGGCCAGCATGAACGCCACGCGCTCACGCGGGTGGTCGAGGTCCAGCGGGAGGTAGGCCGCGCCCGCCTTGAGCACCGCGAGCAGCGCCACGACGAGGTCGACCGACCGCGGCAGGGCGACGCCCACCACGTCCTCCGCGCCCACACCGCGAACCGCCAGGGCACGTGCCAGGCGGTTCGCGGCGGCGTTGAGCTCGCCGTAGGTCAGCGAATCGGACTCGCAGACCACGGCGACGGCGTCGGGAGTCCGACCGGCCTGCCTTTCGAAGACGGCGGGCCATGACAGCTCGTCGACCTCGCGCACGGGCCAGGTACCGGTCGGGATCATCACGAACGCCTTTCTCGGTCTTACTTGGCGGAGAGGAGCGGGAGCACCTGGTCGAGCGCGTACGGGATGCTCAGCACGGTGTTGAAAGACATGGCGGCGCCCACCGGCGGCTCGTCGTAGGGCACGAAGAGGTCGCGCTTCTCCTGCACCACCTTGAGGTTCTTGTACAGCGCCTCGTTCTTGACCTGGTCGGTGGACGCCGGGTCGGCGATCAGCCACACCAGGCGGTCGACGTCGATCACGTCGAAGCGCTCGTAGCTCAGGTCGACGACGTTCTCCGTGCCGACGGCTTCCTTGAGCTTGTCCGGCACCACGAACCCGAGCTGGGTCAGGAACAGCATCTTCGGGTCGTTCGGCGAGAACACCGAGTACGTGCCGGGCTGGTAGGCGTCGGCCACGACCGCGGTCTTGCCCGCGAACTCGGGGTGCGCGGTCTTGGCGGCCGCGAACTTGGCGTCGACGTCGGTGATCAGCTTGTCGACCTGCTCGGCCTTGCCGAGGGCCTTGCCCGCCAGGCGGGCGCTGTCCTGCCACGGCGCCTGGTAGTCCTCGAAGCCCTTGGGCTGCGCGACGACGGGCGCGATCTTCGACAGCGTGTCGTACTGCTCCTGCTTCATGCCCGAGTACTGGGCCAGGATCAGGTCGGGCTTGAGGCCCGCGATCTTCTCCATGTTGTACTCGTCGCGCTCGCCGACGACCTCGGGAGGCGTGTCACCCCAGAGGGACTTGGTCCACGGCCACTTGCCGTACGGGGTCTCCTTGAACCAGTCGATGGCGCCGACGGGCTTCGTGCCCAGCGCGAGCACGACGTCCTGGTCGGACAACCCGAGCGTGACGACTCGCTTGGGCTCGGCCTTGACCTCGGTGGTGCCGTACTTGTGCTCGACCCGCACCGGGAAGGCGCCGCCACCGGAAGCGGCGGTGCTCGATCCGCCTGCGGTGGTGTCACCGCCGCCGCAAGCCGCGAGCAGCAGGGTGGCGACGAGCGCCACCGCTGCGAGCGGCAGACGGCGCACGGCACTCGCCGTGGGCATGGACATGCTGGACATCGGGGTGTTCCCTTCGGGGGTTTCTCGACCTCGGGCGAAATCGGGCGGATGATCGCTGACCCGTTCTGGCGCGTCAGTGCGACGCGGTCGCGCTCACGGCGTACTCCGGCTGTGCGGGGATGCTGGGGGTCCTGCGGTCGACGACCGACTCCAGGATCTCCCCCACCCGCACGGCGAGGTTCGACAGCAGCGACGAGGTGATGCCGTGCGAGTGCTCGGTGCCGCCCTGGAGGTAGATCCCCCCGCCGACCTGCCCGTCGGTGTCCACCCGGTAGTCGCGGCCGACGCGCAGCCGCTCACGCTCGTCACGGCGGCAGTGCTCGGCGATCTCGCCGAGCATCTCGGTCGGGTCGGACTCGCGGTACCCCGTGGCGTAGACGACGGCGTCGGCGTCGAGGTCGGTGCGCTCACCGGTCGTCAGCGACTCCACGGTCACCCGCACGCCGTCCTCGGTCTCCACGACCTCGGCGGGCCGCGACACGTTGATCAGCCGGAGCCGCTGCTTGCCGAGGACCTTCTCCTGGTACACCCGGCGGTAGAGCTCGGCGATGAGGTCGTGGTCGACCACCGCGTAGTTCGTGTTGCCGTGGTAGGCCATCAGCCTGTTCTTCACGTCCTCGGGCGCCAGGTAGAACTCGTCCACGGCGGCCGGGTCGAAGATGCGGTTGGCGAACGAGCTGTCGTCCGCCGGGCTGTAGCCGTAGCGGGCGAACACCGCGCACACCTCGGCGTTCGGGAAGCGCTCGTGCAGGTGCGCCGCCACTTCGGCGCCACTCTGGCCAGCGCCGACGACGACGAACCGGCGCGGCGCGTCGGCGTCCAGCTCGTTGACGCGGTGCAGGAAGTCGCGGTTGTGCCAGATGTGCTCCGACGACGTGACGCCCTCGGGGAGGTTCGCCCGCAAACCGGTCGCCAGCACGAGGTTGCGGGCGCGGCGGACCTCGACGGCACCCTGCGCGTCGCGCGCGCTCACGTCGAAGTGGGTGATCACGCCGTCGCGCAGGACGGGCCGAACCGACACGACCTCGTGGTCGTAGGACACGACGTCGTCGACCTTCGCCGCCGCCCACTCGAAGTAGTCGTGGAACTCGACCCTCAGCGGGTACAGGTTCTTGTGGTTGATGAAGTCCACCAACCGGTCCCGGTCCTTCAGATAGGACAGGAAGCTGAACCCGCTGTTGGGGTTCCGCATGGTGACCAGGTCCTTCAGGAACGACACCTGCATGGTCGCGTCGTCCAGGAGCATGCCGCGATGCCAACCGAAGGTCTTCTGCTTCTCGAAGAAGTGGGCCGTAACCACGTCATCGGCACCCGCGCCCGCGTTGTGCTCGGCCACCGCGATCGCCAACGCCAGGTTGGCGGGTCCGAACCCCACTCCGACCAGGTCGTAGACCGGAACGTCACCATCGGTTCGTGCCTGTGGCATAGCAGTCCCATCACGCGGCAGGAGGAAGGTCGACTAAAGTTAGCCTAACTTAACTTAGGCGATACTCAACCGGCTACCGACCCGACGTGATCTACACCGCTCCTAAACCTAGCCTGCCCTAAGCTAACGTGGAAGCCCTTGCCTCAAG
>DATMCA010000071.1:0-2874 GCA_035559015.1 Umezawaea sp.
TCGGTGGCCACGGTCGGCACGGTGAGCCCGGCGACCGCGTGTCGCATCCGCTGCGCCACGGCCTCCGCCACCGCGGGCGACGCCTCGGGCAGCAGCACCACGAACTCCTCGCCGCCGAATCGCCCCACCAGGTCCCCGCGCCGGGTCGTGCCGCTCAGCAGCAGGGCCACGGCCGCCAGCGCGGCGTCCCCGGCGAGGTGCCCGACCTGGTCGTTGACCCGCTTGAAGTGGTCGAGGTCCATCAGCATCACGGCCATGGACCGGTTCTCGGTCCGCCCCTTGCCCAGCTCGGACCGCGCCTGGCTGTCCCAGTGCACGGCGTTGGAGAGCCCGGTCTTGGCGTCCCGCTGCGCCGACCTCCGCCACTGCGGCAGCTGGGCCGCGCGTTCCAGCAGCGCCATCGGCGGCCCGGCGATCAGCGTGTGGACGGCCATCACGCTGGCCACGCACCCCATCAGGCCGCCGAGGCTGACCGCGACGATCGCCAGGATCACGTCGATCGGCTCCCCGATGACCGCCTCGCGGGGCGCGGCCGGACGGCGCAGGTGCAGCCCCAGCGCGATCAGCCCGGAGCGGAGCAGCAGCAGCACGACGGCCCCGAGGAACATCATCGGCAGGTCCCCGGACGGGTCGCTCCAGCCGAAGACGAACCGGGTGGCGAACACGGCCAGCGCCGTGGCGCACAGCGTGAAGACCCAGCGGTGCGACTCGGGCCGCTGGGTGAGGACGCCGTGCAGAGCGGGCCCGAAGAGCAGCAGCACCAGCAGGTTCGGCGGCAGCGCGATGATCCCGGCGGTCAGGTAGCAGAGGTGCGCGGCCCACGGGTTGCGCTCGGTCTCGCCGAGCCGGTGGCTGTAGATGGAGCTGCCGATGATCACCGCGCCCGCCGTGCCCGCGACCGCGGCGAACCGGCCGATGTCGGCCGACGTGGGGGTCGGGGTGTCGACGATGACGAAGGTGACCACGGCCAGCGCGGCGAAGTCGATCACGAGCCAGTAGACGAGCGCGGGCCAGCGAAGCGTCCACAAGGGCCAGTCGCGCACCGCATCCCTCCCCCGCGTGGGAGTGCCGACGTGGTGTCCCGACGGCGGGCCACCAGACTCGACCGCAAGCCTTGCACATCGTTCTCACAGGCAGTAGACGTCCACCTGGGGGTTAGCTGCGCCACTCCCGCACGGCAGGATGGGGTCCGAAGGGAGCACACCGTGCACATCAAGTCGGACGACGAGGGGCCATCCGTGCTCGAAGACCCCGTCGCGCACCTGTGGCGGGGGACGGTCGCGCTACGCGTGGTGACCTTCCTGTTCGCCCTGGGCAACGCGGTCGTCCAGTCGAGCGGGTACGCCCGGCCGTGGCTGGCGTGGGTGGTCATCGGCGTGATGGCGGCGTGGTCGGTGTTCACGATCCAGGCGTACAGCCGGGAGTCCGGCAGGCTGCCGTGGATCGTGGTCGCGGACCTGGTGGTGGCGTGCGGGCTGATGTCCACGTCGGTGCTGATCATGACCCCGATGCAGCTGCTCGCGAACATCCCGCTGATCACCACGATCTGGGCGTGCGGCCCGGCGGTGGCGGCGGGCGCGCTCGCGGGCCGGTACGCGGGTGCGGCGGCGGGCGGGATCGTCGGCCTGTCCACCTACCTGATCCGCGGCGCGATGACCGTCGACCTGGTGCGGGACGTCGTGCTGCTCGCGGGCGCCGGGTTCGTGGTCGGCATGGCCTCGGCGACGGCCCGCCGCTCCGCGGTGCGGCTGGCGCAGGCGTTGCGGACCGAGGCGGCGACGGCGGAGCGCGAGCGGCTGGCCCGGTCCATCCACGACGGCGTGCTCCAGGTGCTGGCACGGGTGCGCAAGCGCGGCTTGGAGCTGGGCGGCGAGGCCGCCGAACTGGCCGAGTTGGCCGGTGAGCAGGAGGTGGCGCTGCGGTCGCTGGTCGCGGCCTCCCCGATCGAGTCCACGGTGGACGGCGACGCCGACCTGCGGCCCGCCCTGCAACTGCTGGCCAACCAGAAGGTGCAGGTGTCCACGCCCGGCACGCAGGTGATGCTGCCCGCCGTGGTCGCGCTGGAGCTGACCTCGGTCGTCCGGGAGATGCTGTCCAACGTCGACAAGCACGCGGGCGCCGACGCCAAGGCCTGGGTGCTGCTGGAGGACCTGGGTGCGGAGGTCGTGCTGAGCATCCGCGACGACGGCCCCGGCATCCCCGAGGGTCGCATCGACCTCGCCGAGGCCGAGGGCCGGATGGGGATCGCCAAGTCGATCCGGGGCCGGGTCGCGCTGCTCGGCGGCACCCTCGATCTGCAGACCGGGCCCGGCGAGGGCACGGAGTGGGAAGTGCGCGTGTTCCGAGTGGGGGGAGTCCGGTGACGGTTTCGGTGATGGTGGTCGACGACCACCCGCTGTGGCGCGACGGTGTGGCGAGGGATCTTCAGGAACGCGGCTTCGACGTGGTCGCGACGGCGGCGGACGCGGCCTCGGCGATGCGGATCGCCCGCGCGGTGCGGCCGGACGTGGTGCTGATGGACCTCAACCTGGGTGAGCTGTCCGGTGTCGACGCCACCGCGATGATCACCGGTGAGCTGCCGGGGACCAGGGTGCTGGTGCTGTCGGCCAGCGGCGAGCACGACGACGTGCTCCAGGCCGTGAAGGCAGGGGCGTCGGGCTACCTGGTGAAGTCCGCGTCGGCGGAGGAACTGGTGGACGCGGTGAACCGGACCGCCGCCGGCGACGCGGTGTTCACCGCCGGGCTGGCCGGGCTGGTGCTGGGCGAGTACCGCCGAATGGCCGCGAACCCCGACGAGGAGAACGAGCCGCAGCTGACCGAGCGGGAGACCGAGGTCCTCCGACTTGTGGCGAAAGGCCTGACAGCGCGGCAGAT
>DATMCA010000072.1:0-3861 GCA_035559015.1 Umezawaea sp.
CAAAGACCTGGACGAGCTGATCACCAGCCTGAACCGGTTTCTGCGGGGATGGGCGAACTACTTTCGGCATGGGGTGTCCAAGGCGACGTTCAATGCCATCGACCACCACGCCAGGTGGCGACTGGCCGGATGGATCCGCCGCAAACACCACCTGACCGGCCGAAAACAGCTCCGACGCCGCTTCTGCGGCCCGGGCTGGAGCATCGCCCACAACGGGGTCGTGTTCACCGGCGCCTCCAGCGTCGCCGTGACCCGCTACCGCTACCGCGGCGCGAACATCCCGACCCCCTGGACCGCCACCGCCAACAGCGGCTGAGCAACGGGCAAGACACGTGGAGAGCCGGATGCGTGGAGACACGCACGTCCGGTTGTATGTCCAGCCGGTGATTATGTTGAGGACACCTGCCGGTGGGCCGGGTTCTCCTGGTGGCACGCGGTTTCGGCGGTGACCTGCTGAACATAATCAGAGGTCTTCGAGGAAGGCGAGGAGCGCATCGGAGGGTCGGTATCTGCCGGGTTTGATGCCGAGCGGCGCGGTGCGGGCGATCGCTTCCTCCTTGAGTGCGGGGTCGGCGTGTTCGTAGATGTGGGTGGTCTGGGTGCTCTCGTGACCGAGTAGCAGCGCGATCGTGGCGATGTCGACTCCTTTGGCCCGCCAGAGCATGGCCGCGGTGTGGCGGAGCACGTGCGGGGTGACGCGCTTGGTGTGCAGCGAGGGGCAGTCCGCTGCCGCGGTCTCGGTGTGCTTGGCGACGAGTAGTCCGACCGTGTACCGGCTCAGCGGTCGACCATGACGGGTGGGGAACAGCGGGTCTTCGGGTTTCCCGCCCCGTTCGGTGATCCATTGGCGGAGCAGGGCGGCGATCTCGCCAGTCAGCGGTGTCGCGCGTTTCTTGCGCCCTTTGCCCAGGACCCGGATGTGGTGGCCGGTGCCGAGGTGGACGTCGCGGACGTGCAGGCCGACCAGCTCGGAGACGCGCACCCCGGTCTGGATCATCAGTGCCAGCAGGGCCCGGTCGCGGCGGCCGAGCCAGGTGCCGCGGTCGGGCGCGGCGAGCAGCGCGGTGATCTCGGTGAGGTCGAGGTAGCAGACGGTGCTGCGGTCGTGGCGCTTGGTCGGTATCGCCATGACCCGCGCGATCGTGTGCGCGTGCTCGGGATGTTCGAGCGCGGCGAAACGGTAGAACGAGTGGATCGCGCCGAGGCGCGCGTTGCGGGTGCGGGCGCTGTTGCCACGGTCGCGTTCGAGGTGGATGAGGAAGGCACCGATCAGTGCCGCGTCGAGGTCATCGATGTCCAGCTCGAACGGCTGCCTGCCGGTCCGGGCGTGCGCGAAGCGCAGCAGCAGCGTGAACGTGTCGCGGTAGGCCGCGATCGTCTGCGGGCTCGAATCACGCTGGGTGATCAGCCGGTCGGTGAAGAACGCCTGCAGTGCCGGCGCGAGCGCGGTCATGACAGCGCTCCGGGCAGTCGCGCCATGCGCTCGCCGACCAGCTGCAGCAGCTCGGGGACCGCTTCGAGGTACCAGTAGGTGCTGGCCGGGTCGACGTGTCCGAGATAGGTGGACAGCAGCGGCATCCGCCGGTCGATGTCCTCACCGGTCCGGTACCAGTCCAGCAGCGTGCGCACGGCAAAGGCATGCCTGAGGTCATGCGGACGGGGCCGGGCGCGAGCACCACAGCCTTCCAGCCCGATCTGGCGGACCAGCCTGATGAAGGTCGCGTTGAGCTCCTCGCGTCCCATCCGCCGTCCCCGCGCGGACAGGAAGAACGCCGACGTGGACGGTGTCGGGAAGTGGGCGTCACGCAGGCCGGCGTAAGCGCGAAGCGCGCTGATGGTGCTCGGGTGCAGCGGCACCTGCCGCTGCTTGTTGTTCTTCCCGGCGCGCACGTGCACCACGCCGTCGTCCAGGTCGACATCGCCACGGTCGAGTCCGAGGGCTTCGCCTGGGCGGCAGCCGGTGACGGCCAGCAGCCCGATCAGCGTCTCGTGACGGGCAGCACGCAGCGCCGGTCGCAGCCCTCGAGCGGCTGCCATCAACGCCGTGATCTCCTGCTCGGAGTAGACGTAGGGGGTGATCCGCGGTCGGTGCCCGGGCAACAGGTCGGTGGGCGGGACCTCGCTGGCGGGGTCGACCGTGGCCAGGTACCGGGCGAAACCCCGCGCCACCGTGAGCCGCTGACGCCAGGTGAACGGATGGACGTCGACGGGCAGCCGCGCCCAGGCCAGCGCCAGCTCGGTGGTGATCCGCTGCGCGCCGGCCCGGTCGAGGAACTCGACGAACCCGTCGAGCGTGCGCCCGTCCTGGGGCATCGTGAAGCCGAGCCGGCGACGGATGCGCAGGTAGTCATCCAGCGCCGCGCGCAGCGCGCTCATGACACACCTGCCGGCGTGGGCCACGGGCGGGCCAGCGGCCGCAGCGCGGCGTGGTCGACCTTGGCGTAGATCGCCGTGGTCTTCTGCTCACGATGACGAAGGACTTGACCGATCTCGGGCAGCGACGCCCCGGCCCGCAGCATCTGCGTCGCGCAGGTGTGGCGCAGCCGGTGAGCCCCGACGCGGGCCAGCCCGGCCCGGTCACACGCCGCGCGCACCACCCACGCGACCGTGCACCGGTTCAACCCCTGCCGGGGCGCGGTCACCCGCAAGAACAGCGCCCGGCACCCGCACCGTGGGCGGCGGAGAAGGTAGGACACGATCGCCTCGCCGACATCGGTCGGCAACGGCAGCCCGTCCTCGCGGCCGCCCTTGCCGTGGACCAGCAGCAGCCCGGCCCGCCAGTCGATGTCCTCCAGGGTGATCGCGGCGACCTCGCCGGCCCGTAACCCCAGCCGCGCCAACAGCAGCAAGATCGCAAAATCGCGCCGGCCGATGAGCCGGCGCCGATCACAGGATGCCAGCAGCCGGCGCACCGCTGCCGGTTCCAGACCACGGGGCAGGGTGCGGTCACGCAGGTCGGCCACCGCGGGCACCGCCCAGACCAGCGGCGTCGTGATCAGCCCCGCCAGGTGCAGGTAGCGCAACAACGACCGCAGCGCGCAGACCAGATCGCGCGCCCCGGACACGCTGCGTTTCGGGCACTCGCGGGCCAGAAACGAGCTCACGTCCGCCGCGGTCAACCGTGCCAGGTCCAGCCCGTCCGAGCAGCCCAGATCGGACAGGAACAAGCGCGCCGCCGGGAGATACGCGTCGAGCACCGTGTGCTCACACAGCCCGCGCTCGACCGACAGGTAGCTGCCGTAGTCGGCGAGCAACTCCTCCAGCGGGCCGGACGGGCAGGTCGGCACCGGTGGCGGCACGGCACCCAGCTGCCGCAGATACTCCAGCGGCAGCGCCACGCTCTGCGGCGACGCCCACGACACCACGGCCGCCGTGCGACGCTCCAAAGCGAACCGCTCGGCCTGCTCGTCGGTCAGCTCGCCCACGCCAAGGCCCTCGCGCGCCAGCCACCGGCTGAGCTGATCGAACTGGTACAGCCTGTCCGCCGCCGTCGAGCCCGAGTACGCCCGAGACGCCAGCCACGACCCGAACCCCGCCGCATACGGCGCCAACGGCCCCGACACCACCGGGACCCATACCCTCCTGCTCATCGCTGCCTCCTGCCGGATCGCGAAACATGATCCGAGCAGCTTCGACGCAGGATCAACGATTATGTTGAGCAGGTCACCGCCGAAACCGCGTGCCACCAGGAGAACCCGGCCCACCGGCAGGTGTCCTCAACATAATCACCGGCTGGACATACAACCCGGCGTGCGGGTTGTCCCCGCACCGGGCTCTCCACGTGTCCCGATGGGTCAGTCGATCAGTTCGGAGACCTGCCCGACGAACTCGACATCATCGTGGCCCGTGCGGCGGAAGCGG
>DATMCA010000073.1:0-3305 GCA_035559015.1 Umezawaea sp.
GAGTTGAACAGCGCCGACCGCTTCTCGTGGTCGCCGGGCGTCAGCTCGTTGAGCGCCTCGCAGACCTCGACGTACCCCTCGTACGGCGTGATCATGAAGCAGGTGTGGCTGAACCTGTCGATCTGCGCGTGCACGGCCTCCGCGACGGCGGGCGCGGGGTTGCCCACGCTGGTCACGGCGATGCCCGAGCCGAGGTCGATGAGCCGGTTGCCGTCGACGTCGACCAGCAGGCCGTCCTCGGCGGACTCGATGTAGAGGTTCAGCGTCGACCCGATCCCCGAGGCCACCGCGCTCGTGCGGCGCGAGGCCAGTTCCAGTGACCGTGGTCCGGGCAGTGCGGTGCGCAGTCGCGTCATGGTTCCAGCATGGTGGTGGGACCCGAGGTGCGCAGTGTCGGATCTGGCGCGTTCGTCGGGCCCTGCTGTACAAACCGGAGTGTGCCGCCGACGTTGCGCTCCCTGGTCGACGACCTGCGCCTCCCGGTGCTCGCGGGCGCGGAGGGGCTGGACCGCGCCGTGTCCTGGGTGCACGGCACCGAACTGGTCGACCCCACGCCGTTCCTGGAGGGCGGCGAACTGCTGCTGACCACGGGGCTGGCCGTGCGCCGGGGGTTTCGCGCGTACGTCGACCGGCTCTCGGCCACCGGCGTCGTGGGGCTCGGGTTCGGCACGGGGCTGAGCCACGCGGTCGTGCCGCCGGGCCTGGTGGCCGCCGCCGTCCGGGCGGGCCTGCCGCTGCTGGAGGTGCCGCGCGAGACCCCGTTCATCGCCTTGAGCAAGGCCGTGTCACGGGCCATGGCGGCGGACGAGTACGCGGCGCTGACCCGTGCCGGTGAAGCCCAGCGGGCGCTGACCCGCGCTGCTGTGGGCCGGGACGGGGTCGCCGCGGTGGTGCGGCGGCTCGGCCAGTGGGTCGACGCGCGGGTCGTGCTGCTCGACCCGGATTGCGAGCCCGTGCACGTGTTCGGCGACCGCCCATTGCCGGACCTGGAGCCGGAACTGCTGCGGTTGCGGGCTTCCGGCGGGTTGGCCAGCTCGGCGTTCGAGGCCGACGGCGAGCACGTCGTCATGCAGGTGCTCGGCGGTCGCGGTCGCGGGTTCCTGGCGGTCGGCCGGAACCGGCCGTGGGACCCGGCGGACCGGGGCATCGTCACGACGGCCGCGTCGCTGCTCACGTTGGCGCTGGCCCAGTCCGACACCGCCCGGCGGCGGTCGCGGACGGCGGAGTTCCACCTGCTGCTGGCCGGTCGCGGGGACCTGGTGCCCGACCTGCCGCCGGAACCGCTGCGGGTGGCCGTCCTGGACGGCGTGGCGGTGCGGGACGTGCCGGGGTTCGCCGCCGAGGTCGACGGGCACGTGGTCGTGGTGGCGGCCGAGGTACCCGCCGTGCCGGGGGCGCTGGTCGGGATCTCGCTGCCCGTCCCGGTCTCCGACGTGGCGGAGGGGTACCGGCAGGCGCTGGACGCGCTGGCGGCGGCCCGGCCGTCCGCGCCCGTGGTGCGGTTCGAGGACCTCGCGGGCGTGGGGCTGATGGCGTTGCTGCCCGAGGGGGCGGGCCGGGCGTTCGCCGATTCGCTGCTCCGGCCGCTGTCCGCCGAACTGCGGGACTCGGTGCGCGTCTGGCTGGCGCACCACGGCCAGTGGGACCCCGCCGCCGCTCGGCTGGGAGTCCACCGGCACACCCTCCGGAACCGGGTTCGGCGCGCGGAAGCCCTGCTAGGACGGTCCTTGGACGCGCCTGGCGTGCGCGCTGAGTTGTGGCTCGCCCTCGGGGAGTAACACTCGGGCGATGGCGGACGACCTCCATGCAGATGCACGTGCATCTGCGCGCTTCTCCGGCGTCGCAGGGGCTCGCGCGATGAAGATCATGGATTTGACCCCACACGGGCAACTCCGCTCTGTGGCAGGTAGGTTGCTCGTGTGTGACGGGCAAAGCGGGAGGGCCGGCCGGGGATGACCAGCCGCAGTGAAGCGACCGCCTTCTGGGATGGCGATCAGAGTGGCAAGGTCATCGGTGGCCGCTATGAACTGGGCGGTCTGCTGGGCACCGGCGGCATGGCCGAGGTGTACCGGGCCCGCGACATCCGCCTCGACCGGTCCGTCGCCATCAAGCTCTTCCTCAGCGGCGCCACGCCGGAGGACCAGATCCGCCTGGACCGCGAAGCGCAGATGCTCGCCGCGCTGCACACCCCCGGCGTCGTCACGGTCTTCGACACCGGATCGCACCGGGGCCGTCCGTACTACGTGATGCAGGTCGTCGACGGCGGCACGCTGCGCCAGCGGATGCGGCAGCCGCTCCCGCCGTCGCTGGTCGCGCGGATCGGCGCGCAGGTCGCGGACACGCTGGACTTCGTCCACGCGTGGGGGATCGTGCACCGCGACATCAAGCCGTCGAACATCCTGCTGGACGACACCGGTCGGCAGGCGTACCTCGCGGACTTCGGCCTGGCGCTCCAGGCGCACGCCACCCGCGTGACGCGGTCCGGCCTGCTCGTCGGCACCGCCGGGTACCTCGCGCCGGAGCAGTTGCGCGGTCGCGAGGTCGCGCCTCCCACGGACATCTACGCGCTCGGCCTCGTGCTGCTGGAGTGCCTCACCGGCCAGTCCGAATACCCCGGCGGTGACACGGAAGCTGCGCTGGCGCGGCTGTCCCGGCCCGCGCGGGTGCCGGCCGGGCTGCCGGAGCCGTGGACCGAGCTGCTCGTCTCCATGACCCACTCGGACCCGAGCCGCCGTCCGCGCGCCGCCCAGTGCGCGGAACTGCTGCGCGCGGCGCAGACGGCCAGCGTCGGCGTGCCGCCGCTCACGGACATCAAGGCCGCCTTCGACGACGAGCCGACCAGCAGCACCCCGGTCACGAAGCGGGCGCCCGCCAGGGTCGGTGTGGTGCTGGCCGGCGCGGTCGCCGCGGCGCTGATCGCGATCGTGGTGGCGTTCGCGACCACCAACGGGAACACCGAGAAGCCGGGCGACCTGCCCGGCTCCGGTGGTTCGGGTGGTGGGCAGCCGACCGAGACCGTCACGGTCCGGCAGCCGCCGCCGCGCCAGGGCGAGGGCCGGGGTCAGCCGCCTCCCGGCTGCCCGCCGCTGCCGTCCGGTCAACGACCGCCGCCCCCGCTGGCCGACGGCAGCCCGCCGCCGTGCCCGTCGTTCTCCAGGCCCCCGCCGTCGTCCCAGTCGCCGGAGTCCTGACCGGGGCTCCGGCGGTGCCGCTCAGGCTTCGCGCAGCGCGGGCAGCAGCTCGCCCTTCGCGAAGTCCAGGAAGTCCTCCTGGTGGTCGCCGCCGATCTGCACCAGCGCGAGGTC
>DATMCA010000074.1:0-7979 GCA_035559015.1 Umezawaea sp.
GAGGTCGTACGAACCGGTGACGATGTGGAAGAACCCCGCCGGGTACTTCGACGGCTGCGCGGTGCCGTTGAACGCGCCGTGGTCGGCCAGCACCCGCACCCGCAGCGCGAGGATCTTCCCGTCCGCGGTGGACGCGATCTCGCCGTGCATGTGGTAGTCGCGGG
Source organism: Umezawaea sp. (assembly GCA_035559015.1). GTDB lineage: Bacteria > Actinomycetota > Actinomycetes > Mycobacteriales > Pseudonocardiaceae > Umezawaea. The sequence continues at coordinate 165 of DATMCA010000074.1, forward strand.
CGAACGTCGTGGTCATCAGGTTCTCCGAGCGGTCCTCGGTCCACTTCACCGGCCTGCCGGTGATCATCGAGCCCGCGACCGCGCACACGTACGCGGGGTAGATCGGGACCTTGTTGCCGAATCCGCCGCCGACGTCCGGCGAGATGACCCTGATCCGGTGCTCCGGGACGCCCGTGATCGTCGCGAGGAGCGTTCGGTGCGCGTGCGGCGCCTGGGTGGTCGCCCACACCGTCAGCCTGCCGGTGACCACGTCGTGGTCGGCGATCACCGCGCACGTCTCCAGCGGTGCCGGGTGCACCCTCGGGTACAGCACGTCCTGCGCCACGACGACGGCTGCGCCCGCGAACACCCGGTCGGTCGCGGCGGCGTCACCCGCCTCCCAGTCGAAGATGTGGTTGTCCCGCTTGCCGTCCCGGTCGTCGCGGATCACCGGCGCGTCGGGGGCGAGCGCCGTGCGGGCGTCGACCACGGGCGGCAGCGGGTCGTAGTCGACGTCGATCAGCGCGAGCGCGTCACGGGCCGAGTACGGGTCGTCGGCGATGACGAACGCGACCTCCTGGCCCTGGAAGCGGACCTTGTCGGTGGCCAGCACGGCCTGCACGTCGCCGGACAGCGTCGGCATCCAGGCGAGGCCGCGTTCGGCGAGGACCGCGCCGGTGACGACCGCCCGGACCTTCGGGTGCGCCTCGGCCGCCCTGGTGTCGATCGCGGTGATCCGGGCGTGCGCCAGGGGACTGCGCAGCACGGCGGCGTGCAGCGTGCCGGGCGGCCGCACGTCGTCGACGTACGTGCCGCGACCGCGGACGAACCGCGCGTCCTCCTTGCGCGTCATCCGGCCGAAGCCCGTCGGGGCGGTCGTCACGAGGCCACCTCCGACCCGTGCTCGGCGGCCCACCGGATCGAGCGGACGATGTTCTCGTAGCCGGTGCACCGGCAGAGCTGGCCGGACAGCGCCGAGCGGATGTCCTCAGTGGAGGGATCGGGGTCGTGGTCGAGCAGCCAGCGGGCGGTCATCAGCATCCCCGGCGTGCAGAACCCGCACTGGAGGCCGTGGCACGCGATGAACCCGCGCTGCACCGGGTCGAGCTCCGCGCCGCGCGCCAACCCCTCGACCGTGCGGACCTCGTGCCCGTCCGCCATCACGGCGAGCACCGTGCACGACTTCACCGGCACGCCGTCCAGGTGCACGACGCACACGCCGCAGTTGGAGGTGTCGCAGCCCCAGTGCGTGCCGGTCAGTCCCAGTTCGTCGCGCAGGAAGTGCACGAGCAGCAGCCGCGGTTCCACGTCGCGCACGTGCTCCTCGCCGTTGACGACCACCACGACCTGCATCAGGCGGCCCGCCCGACCGCGCCGCGCAGCGCCCTGGCCACCAGTTCTCCCGCTAGGTGGCGCTTGTAGTCCACCGGTCCGCGCTGGTCGGCGGTCGGGGCGCAGTGCGCGGCGGCGATCCGGCCCGCCTCGGCGAACCGCTCGCCGCTGGGCGGCCCGGCCCGCAGGTGGTCCTCGGCCTCGGCGGCGACGAACCTCCGCGCGCCGAGCGCGGTCAGCCCGATCCCGACCTCGGTGACGACCCCGTCCACCAGTTCCAGGACGGCCGCGGCGGCGCCCACCGCCCAGTCCCCGGCCCTGCGGTCGACCTTCACGTAGGCGCTCACGGAAGGCCGGACCGGCACCCGGATCGCCACCAGCAACTCGCCGTCGGCGAGCACCGTCTGGTACGGGCCGACGAAGAAGTCCCGCGCCGCCACCACGCGTTCGCCGTCCAGGCCCTGGACCACCAGTTCGGCGCGCAGGGCGGCGAACACCGCCGACAGGTCCTCCGACGGGTCGGCCTGGCACAGCGAGCCGCCTACCGTCCCGCGGTTGCGCACGATCGGGTCCGCGATCACGCGTTCGGCGTCGTGCAGGATCGGGAACAGCCGCCCGGCGACGGCCGAGGACAGCAGCTCGGCGTGCCGCACCAGCGCACCGATCACCAGCGCGCCGCCCTCGACGCGGATCTCCGCCAGCTCGGCCAGGTCGTTGATGTCGATCAGGGCCTCGGGGTGTGCGAGCCGCAGCTTCATCATCGGCAGCAGGCTGTGGCCACCCGCGATGACCCTGGCCTCCGGGCCGTACTCGGCCAGGAGCGAGAGCGCGTGCGCGACGGACGTCGCCTTCCGGTACTGGAACGAGGCGGGTACCTGCATCGAGCCCTCCCAAGCGCATGGTGCCGGGCGCGGTCGTCCGCGGGCAATCGGGCGATAAGTATTCCCTTAACAGTGACCGGGGACACAATGATCGCATGACGCTCACGCAGTTGAGCACGTTCGTGCTGGTGGCCAAGCTCGGCTCGGTGAAGGCGGCGGCCACGGCCCTCGGCGTCAGCGAACCCGCTGTCTCCCAGGCACTCGCGTCGTTGCGCCAGCAGCTCGGCGACCCGCTGCTGTCCCGCGCCGGGTCCGGTATGCGGCTGACCGCGGCGGGTGCGCGGCTGCTGCCGATCGCCTCGCAGATGGTCGCGCTCGGCGCGGACGCCGAAGCCGCCGTGCGGGTGGGCAAGGGCGCGCCGAGGCAGCTGCGGGTGGTCACGTCCGGCACGGTCATGGAGGTCGTGGCGGCGCCGCTGGTGAACGCGTTCGCCGACCGCTCCGGCCGCAACATCGACGTGACGATCGGCATGGCCGCCTCCGACGAGATGCCGGTGCTGCTGGCGAACCGCTTCGCCGACGTGGCGCTCGGGCCCCGGCTGGTCGGCGCCCTGGACCCGGCGAGCGAACTGGTCAGCGAACCCGTGTTCCGCACACGCCTCGTCGTGGTCGGGGGAGCCGCCAAACCGCCGGGCGGGCCGGGGGACTGGTCCTGGCTGGTCGACTCGTCCGGCGCGGACCCGGCCAGCGACGTCGGCAGGCTGCTCGGCAGGCTCCGGGTCGCCGAGTCGCGGATCCGGGTGTTCCCCGGCCAGACGGCGGCGTGGGCGGCGGCCGCGGACGGCGCCGGCGTCGCGATCGCGCCCGCCCACCTGGTCACCGCCCGGCTGCGCAGGGGTGAGCTGCGGGTCGTGCCCACGGCGGCGACCCCGGCCGAGTCGACCTGGTACCTCACCACCCTGGTGCCGGAACGCCGGTCGATCGTCGCCGAGACGTTCCGCCACTACCTCTCGACCGCGGAGGCGCTGCACGTGATGAGCGAGCCGGGCGCGGGGGTGCCTCCGTCGCGGTTCCGGCCGCCGGTTTACGTGACGCTGTGGAGCTGAACCGGGGTCATTAAGCATTGGGTTACCCGTCGCTTGCCGGGCGTGATCCGCGTCCCGACGATCGGGAAGTCAGCTCAGCGACGAGTCCGACCTCAGGAGCGATCCGATGCGGCACGAGTCCAGTGGTGACCACCAGGGCAACCCGCGGATGGCCGAGTTGTTCGCGGGTGCGCCGAAAACGGGGAAGAGCCCGACCATCTGGGCCTTCCCGGCGGTCGTCGAGTGGATGAAGGTGGCGAGCCAGCCCGTCCAGGGGCCGTGGCCGCCGCACCAGGAACCCCGACCGGACCCGTCCGACGAGTCGCTGCCCGTAGCGGTCGTCGAGCCGCGCCCGAACTCGTAGGAGGAGCGCGATGTACCCCGCACGGTTCCGCTACGAGGCACCGCGATCGCTGGACGAGGCACTCGCCCTGCTCGCCGAACACGGTGACGAGGCGAAGGTCCTCGCGGGCGGCCAGAGCCTGATCCCCATGGTGAAGCTCCGCTTCGCGTCGCCGGAACTGCTGGTGGACATCAACGGCGTCCCCGGTCTGGGCTACCACCGCGAGGCCGCGTCCGGGGTGCTGGAGATCGGCGCGCTGTGCAGGCACGTCGACCTGGAGTTCTCCGACGTGCTGGGCGACCTCAGACCGACGATGGCCGCCGCGGCGCCGCTGATCGCCGACCCGATCGTGCGCAACCGCGGGACGCTCGTCGGGTCGCTGTGCCACGCCGACCCGCAGGGCGACTGGGCGTCGGTGATGCTCGCCCTCGACGGCGAGGTGGTCGCCGAGAGCGCGGCCGGGCGGCGCACCATCCCCGTGAGCGAGTTCGTGACCGGGCCGTTCCAGAACGCCCTGAGGCCCGGCGAGCTGGCGGTGGAGGCGAGGGTGCCGGTGCCGCGGGGGATCCCGATGGGTCGCTACCTCAAGCTGGAGCGGCGGGTCGGCGACTTCGCCACCGTCGGCGTCGCCGTCGCGGTGGAGACCTCCGACGGCGCGGTCACCCGCGCGGGCATCGCGCTGACCGGGGTCGGGGCCAACAACATCAAGGCCGTGGAAGCCGAGCGCGTGCTCGTCGGCAGCACGCTGGACCGGGCGACCGTCGCCGAGTCCGCCCGGCTCGCGGCGGAGGCGGCCCGACCGCGCACCGACCACCGCGGCAGCGCCGCGTACAAGCGCCACGTCGTGCGCACGTTCGTGGAACGCGCGCTCCGCCCGCGCCCGGCGGTCGCCGCGTGAACGGCAGGGAGGAGACCGGTGTGCTGAAGCGACAGGTGACGATCACGGTCAACGGCGAGGCCCGCACCGTGGAGCTGGAACCGAGGGTGCTGCTCGCCCACCTGCTCCGCGAGGGCCTGGGGCTGACCGGAACGCACATCGGCTGCGACACCACGAGTTGCGGCGCGTGCACCGTGCTCTTCGACGGCAGTGCGGTGAAGTCGTGCACGATGCTCGCCGTCCAGGCCGACGGCCACGAGGTGCGCACGGTCGAAGGCCTCGCCCAGGCGAGCGAACTCCACCCCGTGCAGGAGGGCTTCAAGGAGGAGCACGGACTCCAGTGCGGCTTCTGCACGCCGGGGATGATGATGAGCGCGATGGCGTTGCTGGAGCGCGATCCCGACCCCACCGAGGAAGAGGTCCGCTGGGCCCTGTCGGGGAACCTGTGCCGCTGCACGGGGTACCAGAACATCGTCAAAGCCGTCCTGTGGGCAGCCGCCAAGCTGCGGCCCGCCGGGGTGCCGAGCTGAGAGGACGCGCGCGGTGACCCAGATCGACGAGATCAGGAACGGCGGGCTCGGCGCGAGCCGGCGGCGGGTCGAGGACGCGCGGTTCATCCGCGGCCGCGGCAACTACACCGACGACATCAAGCTGCCCGGCATGCTGCACATGGAGATCCTGCGCAGCCCGGTCGCGCACGCGCGGATCAAGTCCGTCGACACCAGCGCCGCGTGGGCCATCCCCGGCGTCCGGTTGGTGCTGACCGGCGAGATGGCCGCGCAGCGCAACCTCGCGTGGATGCCGACGCTGTCCTACGACACGCAGGCCGTGCTCGCCACCGACAAGGTCCGCTTCCAGGGCCAGGAGATCGCCTGCGTCGTCGCCGACGACCCGTACACCGCGAAGGACGGCTGCGAGGCCATCGTCGTCGAGTACGAGCAGCTGCCCGCGATCGTCAACCCGACGCAGGCGCTCGCCCCGGACGCGCCGCTGATCCGCGACGACAAGGAGGGCCAGACCGACAACGTCTGCTACCGGTGGGAGGTCGGCGACAAGGCGGGCACCGACCGCGCGTTCGCCCGTGCGGACAAGGTGACCCGGCTGAAGCTGCACTACCCGCGGTCGCACCCGTCGCCGATCGAGTGCTGCGGTTCCATCGCCAGCTACGACCCGGCGACCGAGAAGCTGACCGTCTACATGACGTCGCAGGCACCGCACATCATCCGCGCCGCCGTGGCGCTGGTCGCGGAGCTGCCCGAGCACATGATCCGGATCATCTCGCCGGACATCGGCGGCGGGTTCGGCAACAAGGTGCCGGTGTACCCCGGCTACGTGTGCTCCATCCTGTGCTCGATCCTGCTCGGGAAACCGGTGAAGTGGACCGAGGACAAGTCCGGCAACCTGATCTCGACCGGGTTCGCGCGCGACATGTACTTCGACGGCGAACTGGCCCTGCGCGAGGACGGGAAGATCCTCGGCGTGCGGTTCCACGCGGACACCGACCAGGGCGCGTTCTTCTCCGACGCGCAGCCGAGCAAGTTCAAGATCGGCCTCGTGCACTCGGCGTTCGCCTGCTACGACATCCCGGTCGGGCACATCACCGCGCGCGGCGCGTACACCAACAAGGCGCCCGGCGGGGTCGCGTACCGGTGCTCGTTCCGCGTCACGGAGGCGATGTTCTTCCAGGAGCGGATCATCGCGGCGGCGGCTGCGGACCTCGGCATGGACCCCGCCGAGTTCCGCCGGGTGAACCTGGTGCGCGACGACCAGTTCCCCTACCGCACGCCGTTCGGGTTCCTGACCGACTCCGGGCAGTACCGCAGGTGCCTCGACCTCGGGCTGGACGCCATCGGGTACGAGGACTTCCTGAAGGACAAGGAGGAAGCGCGGTCGCGGGGCAGGAGGTTGGGCATCGGCATCTCCACCATGACCGAGCCGCTCGGCGCCGGGAACAGCCGCGAGTACGACATCCTCGGCATCAAGATGTTCGACTCGGCCGAGCTGCGGGTGCACATGACCGGCAAGGCCATCCTGCGCACGGGCGCCAAGACCCAGGGCCAGGGCCACGAGACGACGTGGGCCCAGATCGTCACCCACGAGCTCGGCATCCCGGCCGAGGACATCGTGGTCGAGGAGGGCGACACCGACACGGCGCCGTTCGGCATGGGCACCTACGCTTCGCGGTCCACACCCGTCGCGGGCGCGGCGGTGAGCATGGTGTCGCGCAAGATCCGCGCCAAGGCACGGAAACTCGCCGCGCACCTGCTCGAAGTGTCCGAAGAGGACGTCGAGTGGGAGCTGGGCCGGTTCTACGTGCGCAGCGCGCCGAACCGGGGCGTGACGATCCAGGAGTGCGCGATGGCCGCGTACGGCAACATGCCCGACGGCATGGAACCGGGGCTGGAGAACAACGCCTACTACGACCCGCCGAACCTGACGTGGCCCTTCGCCTGCTACCTCGCGACCGTGGAGGTCGACCCGGAGACCGGCGTGTGGGACGTGCTGCGGGTCGTGGCCGTGGACGACTGCGGAGTGCGGATCAACCCCATGATCGTCGAGGGACAGATCATGGGTGGTCTCACCGAGGCGTACGCGATGTCGAACATGCAGTTCATGACGTTCGACGCCGAGGGCAACTGCGTCGGCTCGAACTACCTGGACTACCTGCTGCCGACCGCCTGGGAGACACCGGGTTTCGAGCTGCACGAGGTCGTCACGCCGTGCCCGCACCACCCGATCGGCGCCAAGGGCGTCGGCGAGTGCGCGGCCGTCGGCGGGCCCGCGGCGTTCGTCAACGCGGTGCTGGACGCGCTGTCCGACACCGGGGTCCGCAACATCGACATGCCGGTGCTGCCGGACCGGGTGTGGGAGGCCATCACCACCGGGCGGGACGTGTCCGGCGCGCCGCCGGTGAAGACCGACTGAGGGAGGCCGGCGATGCTGATCACCAGTGACTTCGAGGTTCCCGCGCCGGTCGACCGCGTGTGGGCGTACCTGCTGGACGTGCCGAGGATGGCGCCCAACCTGCCGGGCACCGAGCTGACCGAGGTCGTCGACGAGGACAACTTCCGGGGCCGGGTGAGCGTGCGGATGGGCCCGGTGTCGCTGCGGTTCGGCGGCACCGCCCGGATCGTCGAACGCGACGAGGCGGGCCGCAAGGTCGTGCTCGACGCGACGGGCGCGGAGGAGAAGGGCAAGGGGCAGGCCGCGCTCAAGCTGACCGCGACGCTGGTCGGGACGTCCGACGGCACGCTGGTGAAGGTCGTGCAGGACCTCCAGGTCTCCGGCGCGGCGGCGCAGTACGGCCGCGGCATGATCACCGACGTCACGACGGTGCTGCTGTCCCGGTTCGCCGACAACGTGGCCGACGACATTCCC
>DATMCA010000075.1:0-9473 GCA_035559015.1 Umezawaea sp.
CCGTGACGCCGGTCGACCCGTGGGCGGCCGTGCGGGCCGCCGTGCACCACCGCACGCCGGGAGCCGGCCTGTCGCCGCGAGCGGCGTTCACCGCGCACACCAGGGGCGGCTGGCGCGCGGCGGGCGTGGACGACGGCGTCACCGGCACCCTCCAGCCGGGCGCGCCCGCGACCTACGCGGTGTGGGACGCGGCCGAACTGGTCGTCGCCGGATCGGACTCGCGGGTCCAGAGGTGGTCCCTCGACCCGCGTTCCGGGGTGCCCGGCCTGCCTCCGTTGGAGCCGGGGGTGCCGCTGCCGACCTGTCTGCGGACCGTCCTCAACGGACGGGTCATCTACGACTCCGGGCGGATCCCGCAGGCGTGAAACACGTCCGAACGGCCCCAAATGCTAGGCCGTTCGGACCAATATCACCTGTGTAATGGCCGAGCGTTGAACGCCGCTGCTGATTCCTGCGAATCCCTCCCTGAAGCCCGCGTGCGTGGGCTAGCGGGAAAGGAGCGGGCATGGCAGAAGCACCACCACTGACACGGCGGCGACGCACGAGGGGCGTGCTGGCGGCCGCCGGGGCGACGTTGTTGATCGCCGCTGTCGACGTCCTGGTGCCGGGTTCCTCGGTGGCGTCCAGCCACCGCGAGGCGCCGTTGATCTCCGCCGACCCGACGGTCGACAACACCGACCTGTACGCGTTCGTGGCAGGCGACCAGCCGGACTTCGTGACGATCATCGCGAACTACTACGGCTTCCAGGAACCCAACGGCGGCCCCAACTTCTACCCCTGGGCGACCGACGCGCACTACGACGTCAACATCGACAACGACGGTGACGCCGTACCGGACCTGACCTACCGCCTGACCTTCAAGACCGAGGACAAGCGCGGTGCGGACACGTTCCTGTACAACAACGGTGTCGTGTCCTCTTTGGACGACGAGAACCTGTTGTTCCGCCAGACGTACACGCTGGAGCAGATCGACGACGCGGGCGGCAAGAAGGTCCTGATCAGCAACGGCGCCGTCGCGCCGTCGATCGTCGGACCGGCGTCCATGCCGTACTTCCAGCCGCTGCGCGACCAGGCGATCACCAAGCTCCAGGGCGGCGGCCAGGTCTACGCGGGCCCCGCGGACGACCCGTTCTTCGCGGACCTGCGGGTGTTCGACCTGCTCTACGGCGCGAACCTGTCCGAGGTCGGCCAGGACACGCTCAAGGGCTACAACGTCAACACCATCGCGCTGCAGATCCCGAAGCACATGCTGGCGCTCAAGGGCGACGCGCACCGCAACCCGGTCATCGGCATCTGGGCCGACACCGAACGCCAGACCCTGCGCCTGTCGCCGGGCGCGGCCAAGGCCGAGGGCCCGTTCGTGCAGGTGTCCCGACTGGGCAACCCGCTCGTCAACGAGGTCGTCTCCTCGGCGGGCATCAAGGACGCGTTCAACGGCCTGGAGCCGGTCAACGACGCCAAGGTGCAGGCCCTGCTGGACCGGGTCAACCAGCCCGAGCTGCCGAAGCTGATCGAGCAGATCTACGGCATCAAGGCGCCGGCCGAGCCGCGCGCCGACCTGGCGGAGATCTTCCTGACCGGCGTCACCACCAAGGCGAACGGGCCGATCAAGGTCGACCTGAACTCGCAGCTCAACAACGCCGACGTGGACCCGAAGAGGTTCGCGCCGTCGGAGCAACTGCGGCTCAACATGTCCATCGCGCCGAACCCGCAGCCCAACCGGCTCGGTGTGCTGGCCGGTGACACGCAGGGCTTCCCCAACGGGCGTCGGCTCTTCGACGACGTGGTGGACATCGAGATCCAGGCGCTCGAAGGCGCGGCCGCCAGCGGCAAGCTGGTCAAGGCCCTCGCCGCCGGGGACAAGGTGCACCACAACGACGTCGAGTTCGCCCCGCACTTCCCGTACGTCGGACTACCGCGCAACAAGGCCGTCAACACGCCCTGACCACCGTGAGCCGGACGCGGCCGCCCGCGTCCGGCTCGGAGTGACCGAGGAAAGAGCCATGAAGCGCCAGTACCTGATGTGGTCCGCCGCGGCCGTCGCCGTCGCGGTGGTGGCCGTGTCGTACGCGACCCGCACGGACGGGACCGCCGACCCCGCTCCCGTGGTGAGCCGCGCGAACGCCCTCCAGACCAGGACGGTGGCCTTGCAGGACAGGCTCCACGCCCGACCGGAGGACGCGGGCACGTGGGCCGAGCTCGGCGCCACCTACACCGAACTGGCCCGCGCCGGAGCGGACCCCTCCTACTACGTGAAGGCCCAAGGCGCGCTGGAGGAATCGCTGAAGATCAAGCCCCTGGACAACGGCGAGGCGATGCTCGGGCAGGGCGCGCTCGCCAACGCCCGCCACGACTTCGCCGCCGCACGGGACTGGGGTCTCCGGGCGCAGGCGGTCCGCCCGGACTCCGCCGAGGTTCAGGGCGTCTTGGTCGACGCCTACACGGAACTCGGCGACGACGCGGCCGCCACCGCCTCCCTCCAGCGGATGCTGGACCTGCGGCCCGGTGTCGCCTCCTTCACCCGCGCCTCCTACCACTTCGAGACCCACGGCCGCGTCGACGAGGCCAAGGACGCCCTCGACCGCGCGCTCACCGCCGCGTCCACCCCGGACGAACGCGTGTTCTGCCACTACTACCTCGGCGAGCTGGCGTTCAACCGCGGCGACCTGGACGAGGCCGCCCGCCAGTACGACCAGGGGCTCGCGCTCAGCCCGCAGGACGTGACCTCCTTGCAGGGCAAGGCGAAGGTCGCCGGTGCGCGCGGGAAGTTCGACGAGGCCCTCGGCGGCTACCAGCAGGTCGTCACCCGCGTCCCGGTGCCGCACTACCTCCTGGAGTACGCGGAACTGCTGGACCAGGCCGGGCGCAAGCCCGAGGCCGCCGCGCAGTACACCGTGCTGGCCGAGCAGAAGAAGCTGCTCGCCGCGCAGGGCGCCAACGACGACCTGACCCTCACGACCGTCGCCGCCGACCACGGCGACCCCGCCGAAGCGCTCGCCCTGGCGGAAGCCGAGTGGGGCCGCAGGCAGAGCGTGCTCGCCGCCGACGCGATGGCGTGGGCGCTGCACGTGAACGGCCGCGACGCCGAAGCGCTGGAGTTCTCCGACAAGGCCGCCGTGCTGGGCTGGCGCAACGCCACCTTCCTGTTCCACCGCGGCATGATCCTCGCCGGGCTCGGTCGCGGCCCCGAGGCCCACGCCGCGCTGACCGAGGCCCTGTCGGTGAACCCGTACTTCTCCGCGCCGCACGCCTCGACCGCGCGTACCAAGCTCGCCGAACTGGAGAGTGCCAGGTGAAGCGCGCGGCCGTGATCGCCGTCCTCTTCGGACTGGCGCTGTTCCTGGGCTCCGGCGTGTCCGCGGCCCACCCGCTGGGCAACTTCAGCGTCAACCACTCCGACGTGCTCCGGTTCCACCCGGACCGGCTCGACGTGCGGTCCGTCGTGGACATCGCGGAGATCCCGACGCTCCAGGAGGCCAAGCCGGTCGACGCCGCGCGCAAGTGCGCCGACGTCCGGGCCGCGCTCGACGCCCGCGCCGACGGCGATCGGCTGGAGTTCGGCACGACGTCGGCCACCGTCACCCACCCGCCCGGTCAGGCCGACCTGGCGACCACGCGGCTGGTGTGCGAGTTCACCGCTCCGCTGCGGGTCACCGGGAAGGTCTCGCTGACGTTCGGCGACACCTACCTGGGCGACCGGATGGGGTGGCGGGAGATCATCGCCACCGGCACGGACGTGTCGCTGTCCGGCGGTGTGCCGACCAGCAGCGCCACCGACGAGCTGCGCACCTACCCCGAGGACCTGCTGTCCACGCCCATGGACGTCCGCACGGTCACCGTCGAGGCCCAGCCGGGGGAGGGGACCGCGGCCTCCGCCGCGGGCACCACGCCCGTGAAGACCGGCATCGGCTTCATCGACGCCACCACGGCGGCGTTCAACGGCCTGATCGGCTCGCGCGACCTGACCCCGATGGTCGGGGTCCTGGCGGTGCTGCTCGCGCTGGTCCTCGGCGCGTCGCACGCCGCCCTGCCCGGCCACGGCAAGACCCTGATGGCCGCCTACCTGGCCGGACGGCGGGGCACCAGCCGCGATGCCGTGACGGTGGGCGCGACCGTGACGTTCACCCACACCGCGGGCGTCCTGGTGCTGGGCCTGCTGCTCAGCGTGTCCAGCGCGCTGGCGGGCGACGTGGTGCTGCGGTGGCTGGGCATGGCCAGCGGCCTGCTGGTGGCCGTCATCGGCGCCGCGCTGCTGGTCTCGGCCCTGCGCCGCCGCCGGGCGGGCGTCACCGCCGACGCCGAACACGGTCACGGGCACGGGCATGGTCACGGCCACGGGCATGGACACGGGCACGGTCATTCGCACGGCCCGCGCTACGGCCGGGCCAGCCTGATCGGCATGGGTGTGGCGGGCGGCCTCGTGCCCAGCCCGTCGGCGCTCATCGTCCTGCTCGGCGCGGTCGCGCTCGGCCGCACCTGGTTCGGCGTCGTCCTCGTCTTCGCCTACGGCGCCGGGATGGCCGCCATGCTCACCCTCGCCGGACTGCTGTTGATCAAGGTCCGCGACCGCCTGGAGAACCTCGCGGTCACCGCACGACTCCGCAGATTGTCCGAGTTCACGCCGTTCAGCACCGCAGCCCTGGTGCTCGTCGTCGGACTCGGTCTCACCACCCGCGCACTGATCGGTTAGGAGACACACCACCGTGAAACTGTTCCTGGTCGCCACGGCCCTCTTGTTGCTCGCGGGTTGCACCCAGGGCGCCACCGCCGCCGGCGTCAAGTTCGACGACGAGGGCTTGGCGGACGTCGCGTGCATGAAGCACCAGCCCGCCCCTCCCGCCGCGAACTACACGAACGAGGACGGTGGCCCGACCGACGAGGTCCTGCCCGTGCTGCGCTACTACACGGCGCACGGCAAGAAGGCCTACTGCGACGGCACCGGCCCCAACGAGGCCGACAAGGCGTGGGCCGCGATCTACGTCGACCTCGGCGCGGACAAGGCCAACGTGGCGAAGCTGCTGGGGTAGGTGCCAGGATCACCGGGTGATCAGCATCGACCCGGAGTCCCAGGTGCCCCCGTTCGAGCAGGTGAGGGCGGGTTTCGCCCGGCGCATCGCGAATCGTGAGCTGGCCGTGGGGGCAAGGCTCCCCACGGTCCGCGCGCTCGCGGCCGACCTGGGGCTCGCGGTCAACACGGTCGCCCGCGCCTACCGCGAGCTGGAGGAAGCGGGCCTGATCGAGACGAGGGGCCGGGCGGGCACGGTGGTCAGCGCGGCGGGCGAGCGGAGCCGTGAACGGGTGCTCCGTTCCGCCCGTTCCTACGCCACGACGGCGCACGAGGTGGGACTCTCGGCGGAGGAGGCGGGCGAGATCGTCCGCGCGGCCCTGGCCGACCAGTACCACGGGGGGACCACATGACCGTTCGCGTCGCGACCACGGAGGACCTGGACGCCTTCGTGGCGTCGGCGGCCGCCCTGTTCGCCGAGGACGGCGGCACCAGGGACCCGCACATGGACACCACGTGGCCCGCCCGCCACGGCCACGAGTACTACGGCGCGGCCGTCGCCGACCCGGACGTGCTGTGCCTGGTGGCCGTGGCGGGCGACCGGGTCGTCGGCCACCTGCTGGGCCGGTTGAAGGGCCCGAACCCCGTCCGCCCCGCCGTGGTGGGCGCGGAACTGGAGAGCGTGCGGGTCGCGGAGGACCAGCGGGGCTCCGGCGTCGGCGGCGAGCTGAACACCGCGTTCGTCGCGTGGGCGAAGGAACGCGGGGTCACCGAGGTGACCGTCCACGCCTTCGCGTCGAACACCGCCGCGATCGGGTTCTACCGGTCCCACGGCTACCTGCCGGGCTCGTTGCAACTCCGGCTGCCGCTGGGCTGAGTGGGTGCGGGACCGCGACAATGCGGACCGCCCCCACCCGAAGTGCGCCATCAATGGAGTGTCCGCCCCGACACCCGCTCCGGCCACGAGGAGATCCACTCCATGGCGTACCAGCACGACGGCGACCTCACGTTCGCGTACCGCCCGAGCAGCGGCCCCTGGCACTTCGTGCTCTCCGTCGAGTCGCACGGACCGTCGGCCGCCGCCTTCAACGCGTCCCTGATCATCGAGGGCTCCACCAGCCAGTACGTCGCGGAGTGGCTGGACAGGCTCGTCAGGTGCGACCCCGACGCCCTGCACGTCGCACGGGTGGGGAGTTCCGACGCCCCGAAGCTCTGGCACCCGTGCGTCCGCGACGACCCGGAATCGCCGTCCGCCATCGGGGGCGACGGGTGCGTCTGCCGGCAGACGTTCCGCGACCCCGTGACGCTGCTCCCGGTGGTGGCGCACCACTTCCGGACGGTCGGCGGCGAGATCGAGGAGTGGCGGTACCTCACCTACGCGCCGCTCGCGCTCCCCGAGGGCGAGCGGCTGAGCGCGCTCGTCGTCGATCGCGAGGCGACCCTGTTCTGGGTGCGCACCGCCCGCGGCACCCTGCACCTCCTCCCGGAGGACGCGCGGAGCGGCGGGTACGGCGTGGGCCACCGCGGCGCGGGGACCACGGACCTCGCCCACCTCGTGCAGCGGATCGTGACGTCGGGCGGGCGGGACGTGTCGGCCGGGAAGACCCGCGACCCGTTGAACGAGAAGGTGTACTCCTGGGTGACCAGCCGGGCGGCGGACCGGACCCGGGAGATCCCGCTGTCCCGGCTGGAGCACCTCTGCCGGACCGGAACGCCGGATTAGCCGATCCCCGGTGCACCATGTCCACGTGCACCTCCGCGCCTTCACCGCCTCCGGAACGCCGTCCGGGCCCAACGAGGACTGGCTGAGCGCGGGCTCCGACGTCGTCGTGGTGCTGGACGGTGCCACCGTCCGCACCGGCACGGGGTGTCGGCACGGCGTCGTCTGGTACGTCCGGAACCTGGGGGCGAGGCTGGTCGCGGAAGCCGCCGACGAGTCCCGCCCGCTGCCCGACGTCCTGGCCGGGGCGATCCGGGGAGTCGCCGCCCGGCACCCGGAGTGCGACCTCGACCACCCCGGAACCCCGTCCGCCGCCGTCGGGATCGTCCGGGTCGAAGGCGATGGGATCGGGTACGCGGTCCTCGGTGACGTGTCGCTCGTGGTCGACACGGGCGACGGGATCACCGTCGTGTGCGACGACCGGGTCAGCCGGACGGCACCCGCCGAGCGGACGGCCGTCGACGACCACCCGATCGGCGCCCCGGAGAAGGCCGAGGCGCTGGTGCGGATGAAGCACGCGGAACTCGCGGCGCGCAACCGGCCCGGCGGGTACTGGATCGCGGCGGCGGACCCGGACGCCGCACGGCACGCGCTCGTCGGCCGGGTGCCGCTGGTCCGGCGGTTCGCGCTGCTGTCCGACGGCGCGGCGCGGGCGGTCGACCTGTTCCGGGTCCTCGACTGGGGGGAAGCGCTGGACCTCTCGCCGGAGGACCTCGTCGCGCGGGTCCGGGAGGTCGAGGCCGCCGATCCGCTGGGGGAGGGGTTCCCCCGCAACAAGGCGTCCAACGACGCCACGGTGGTCCACGTGACCGGTGTGGTCGGTCCGGCGGAACCGACCACACCCGGCGGTCACACGGCTCGCGCGATGGCGATCGCGCCCTCCAGGCGCGCACCCGCCTCGTAGAACATGTACTCCACGCCGTTCTCCGTCCCGAACGACGGCGCGGCCGACCGGCCCCGGTCCGGTGCGCCGGCCAGCGGCTGGTGGAAGACCCCGAGGTGCACCTTGCGGGTGAAGTCGTTGCCGACCTCGGTCAGGTGCATGGTGCCCAGGTTGGTGTGGAACACGACGTAGGTCGTCCCGTTGCGGTACGCCAGCGAGGGGGCGGCGGCGTCGGTGGCGCCGACCTCGGACGCCTTGATGAGCGGCGTCTGGGAGAACGTCCAGTTGCGACCGTCCGCGGACCAGCCCCAGCCGATGTTCCGCTTGTTCGCGGTGGTGTTGGTCATGAACACCATCACGTAGTTCGCGCCCCGCGAGGCGATCTTGTGCTCGAACACCCTGGCGTAGGACGTCTCGGTCGTGCCGGACGGCAGCATCGACGTCGAGAGCACCACCTTGTCGTAGGTGAAGTTGACGCCGTCCTTGGACCGCGCGAGGCGGGTCGTGGTGTTCTCGCCGTGGAAGTACAGCCACATCTCCTTGGCGGCGGTGTTCCACAGGACGTGCGCCGACGACACGTGCGACACCGAGTAGTGCGGCGCCCAGTCCCGCTTCACGATCGGGTTGTCCGGGTACTCGGTGAACGGCCCCTCCAGCGAGTCGCCGTAGGCGAGGCAGATGCCGCCCGGCGCGTCGTGGGGCGCGTAGTACAGGTAGAACCGGC
Source organism: Umezawaea sp. (assembly GCA_035559015.1). Classification (GTDB taxonomy): domain Bacteria; phylum Actinomycetota; class Actinomycetes; order Mycobacteriales; family Pseudonocardiaceae; genus Umezawaea. The sequence continues at coordinate 8,333 of DATMCA010000075.1, forward strand.
CCAGCGCGCCCGCCACGCGGCCGACCGTGCCGCGGATGGTGGGGAAGATCAGCTCGTTGGTCGGGTTGTACTTCAGCCGGCTCTTGTCGAACGCGGTTCGCACGTACCGGTAGGTCGGGAATCCCGCGGGTCCGGCCGACGCGATACCCGGCGCCAGCGACGTCACCGCCACTCCGAGGCCGAGGCCCGCTCCGGCCCGGAACAGGGTCCTGCGGTTGAGCTCTCCGGTCATCGTCGGTTCTCCCTCTCGCCGTTGGGGGGTTGGCCGAGTGTTGAGGGCCGCCGCGCCGTCGGTCAAGGTGCTAATACGTATTAGTGCTGGGAAAACGCAAAATCGGTCAAACTCTTGACAGGTGCCGGGAAGACCACCACTCTCCTCGCTAATCCGCATTGGCACCGGGAGGACACATGAAGCGCCGCGCACCACGGCAGGCGGACATCGCCGCGTTGGCGGGTGTCTCGCAGGCGACGGTCTCCGTCGTCCTGGGCGGCAACCAGAGCGGCGTCCGCATGTCCGAGGACACCCGGCTGCGCGTCCTCGCCGCCGCCGAGCAGCTCGGCTACGTGCCGGACCCGGTCGCCACGCGGCTCGCGTCCAAGCGCAACCACATGCTCGGCCTCTACACGTTCAAGGCGACCTTCCCGACCGACGTCGCCGACTCGTACTACCCGATCCTGGTCGGCGTCGAGGAGCAGGCCGCCGCGCTGGGGCAGGACCTGATCCTGTTCACCGGCGCCGACGGCCGCGGCGAGCGCACCCACGACGAGGCCGCGATCCGCCGGACCCGCATCGCCGACGGCTGCCTGTTCTTCGGCAGGCACGTGCCCGTCGACTCGATCGAGAAGCTCGTCGAGAGCGAGTTCCCGCTGGTCTACATAGGACGCCGGGACGAACTCGACGGCCGGATCCCGTTCGTGGGCGCGGACTACGTCGCGGCCTCGGCCAAAGTGGTCGAGCAGCTGGTCGACCACGGCCACCGGGTGATCAGGTACGTCCGTGAGAACGACGACGCCCCCTCGTCCACCGACCGCGAGCGCGGGGTCCTGCTCGCGGTGGCCGAGGCCGGGATCGCCTGCGAGGTCGTCCGCACGGCCGTCGACCGCGCCGTGGTCGAGAGGTGGCGACGGGACGGGGTCACGG
>DATMCA010000076.1:0-2870 GCA_035559015.1 Umezawaea sp.
TGCAGCGCAATGGCCGGGTCGCACGGCGGCGGCGTCGGGACCTCGGTCGGCAGCGGCAGCCCCGTCATCGAAGGCGCCGTCGTCGACGTCGGCAGAGTGCAGATCGGCAGCGGTGGCGAGTCCGGACCACAGGGATCCGCGTCGACCGTCGGGATCGGGATCGGCGGTTGGTTGGGCGGCGGCGCGAGCTGTGCTGCGGCCACCGGGGCCACCGGCGTACCCGAGCCCGGACCGAACGCCGCCGAGGCGAGGGTGCCGCCCAACAGGACGACCAGGCCCACTGCCGGCAACACCAGCGCCCGGCTCCGGATCAAGCGAGGGAATCGCCCGATCCGGCGGGACCGCGAGCGGCTCGCGGCCGGCGGCGCGAGCATCTCCCGACGGTCCGCCGACACCGACCCGCTTCGCGCGGCGGGCATTGTGTCGTGCGGCGAACCGACGGAGGGGCCGATCGATGTGCGGCGTAGGGCAGAGCCGACCGGCCAGTTCGACGGGCGCATCGCCTCACGCCCCCACAATGCCCTTGAGCACGGTGACGACCAGTGGAGCGAGAGCCGCCAGGGCGTAGCCGATCCCGGCCGCCTTGAAGCACTCCTTGGCCTTCTCCTGCTCGCCCGGGTCACCGCCGCCGAACACGCGACGGACACCCCCGATGGTGAGAAACACCGTCGCCAGCCCGGCGAGGATGCCCATCAACCAGTTGCGAATGTTGGTCAGGACCTCCTCGACGCTGCCCGCGATCGCGAGCACCACCGTGTCGGCGTGCGCCGTCGCACCGGAGGCCAGCAGCGCCACCACGACCAGCGCGGCGACCAGCCACACGCGGCGACGGCCGCTACGACCATCGCAAGTCGGCGGTGTGATGCCGTCGCTGACCGATCGCCGCACGCCCACACACGTCCGCGGGTGGGCTCGCAAGGTCACCTCACGGCGACTGAAGACAACCCCGCGGCGAGACCGGTTGTCACCCGGCCCACAGTGATTGTGACAACGAACAGGGGTACAAGTCAGGCGCATCGCGACACTCCCGGAGACGTGCCCGAGCGCCGCTGCTCCGAGTGTCGCGTGGACTCCGGAGACGGCGTGGGCGAAGAGACGGTGTGCGCGGGGGTGACTGGATTACTCCCGCACCCCTGAACTCCGGAAAATCGGCCCTGCGGGGACACGCGATAGGCGACTTCCTTCGCCGCGCACCTCGCCGCAGCAGTGACACTGCGTAACGGTGAGGCGGCGGTGGTCGAGTGTTGTGCGGCGGCGATGATGGTCACCACGTCGGCCGCCTGAGTCGCCACATCACCCTCGTGCGGACCGGCCTGCGGGGCGTCGGTGGTGTCGTCGAGCAGGTAGACGACCAGACGGCGCTCGGCGCGTAGGCGCGCCTTCTTCACCGCTTGGTAGGAGAGGTCGCGCTCGGCCGCGGCATCGGCCAGCGCCACACCTTCCAATCGAGTGGAGCCGATGAGTTCGGCCTCGACGGAGGTGATGGCGCCCTCGGCGACCGCGCGGGCGAGGACGAAGTCCGGATGTCCCCACGGGGGCGGCGGCACCGTCGAGCGGAACCCGTGCCCCGAGGGCACCGGCGCGTCCAGAGCCTCGCGCACGGCGGCATGGCCGGCGCGGTAAGCGGCCCACCGCAACCGCAGCATCACCCGCGGCCTGCGCAGATCGATTTCGCCGAGTTCGGCGACGAACCCGGCGAGCACCGCGGCGTGGATATCGCCGGGATCACCGGCGAACTTCGCCGACAAGGTAGCGGCGATGGAGGTCAGCGCGGGCAGCGCGACCCCGACCGCGCCGACGGTCCAGGCACCACCTTCCGTGCGGGAGAGCAGGACCAGGTGTGCCCACACCGCGTCCCGCAGCGTCTGCGGACAGCGGCGACGCAGCAGCCGGTCGCGCACCTCGTTCAACGGCACCCGCCGCGCCGGAAGACCAGGAAACAATCGGCCGTCCACCGACACCGGATGCGGCCCGGTGACCAACCACTCGAACGCCGACCGGGCCGCGTCCAGCGGCATGGAATCGCGCTCGAAACCCGAGCGCGGAAAAGCCTCACGTGAACTCATGTTATGGCTCCCGAAAACAAGTCGGAATCAACGACCTGCCCAGGACGCCACGGCGGGTAGTACCAACCGATAACCACACTAGTACCGAACTAGTACCGCAGAGGTACCGGCGATCATCACACCCGCACGGCAAGTGCCGAAAGATCCACTTCGACGGAGTTTGTGGCTCATTGAACGTGCGAGGTCAAGATCGAATCGCATGGCGCTGTAGTCGCCACCTAGCTGGTTATACCGGTCTCCGGTACTAGTTCGGTGCCAGTCTGGTAATAGCCGTGAGCGGGCCGTTACGTGCTGCGACCCACCAGGAGTGCCCGCGACCGTCGACAGAACCGGAAAAAGTTCTCGGCACGGTATCGCGTCGGCCGCCTCTTTCCTGGCAGGCACGCACACACGAACCCATCCCGGCTATTCACGGCCGTGAAACCTGGTTAAGAAAGATGGCGGGGGAGTGTCCCCAAAGGGGTCGGATTTCGGAGTTCAGAGATGTCATCAGCGCCTCGCATCGATAGGCGCACCCAGTCTTGGCGAAGGGACATCCGTGACCCAGTCCGACAGCTCGGCCCGCCGCTCGCCCCGACGGCGTGCCGACTCCACCCGCCCGGCTCAGGCGCGTCCCGGCGGGGCCAGAGGCGGCGACCGCCGACCCTGGCCAACCGCTCCGACCACCACCCGTGTCAGCCCCGGAAAGCCCGCGAAGCCCGCAACCGGCACCGGCCGCGCACAATCGCGCGGGTCGGCTTCGACCCCGATTCCGGCGACCGTCTGGCCCGCCGGGGCCGTCCCGATCGACCCCGCCGCCACGTG
>DATMCA010000077.1:0-5389 GCA_035559015.1 Umezawaea sp.
ATCCTGCGATTCGCCATGCGTCGATACTCGCGACGAGCACCGACAAAAAACGGTGCTTTGGCGGACTCAAGGCCCTGGATTCACTCGTTCGAGTGGAGAAGATCGAGGAATCGACGGCTGAACAGGTAGGCGTCGCCCGGCCAGCGCGCGGACAGGTAGTTGCCGTCCCGCACGACGAACGCGGGACCGTCGTCGGTCGCCGTGCCGCGGCGGGAGAGTTCCACCGGGCCGCGGTCGAACCGCGTCGGTGAGTCCAGGGCGGCGATGACCTCGTCCTGCACGTACGCCGGGTACGTCCGGTAGTAGCGGCCGCGTCGCCACGCGGTCAGGTAGAAGGCGGCGCGCTCCAGGTACTTCGGCAGGCACGTCGTGCGCCGGTCGGCGATCACCGAGCGGCCGGTCGCGGGGTCGACGGTGCGGGCCAGCACGAGGACGCCGTGGCAGATGGCGCCGACCGGACGGCCGAGGCGCCAGAACGCCAGGACGTGGGCGCGCAGCACGGCGCTGCCGAGGTACTGGCGCATGCCGGGCGCGTGACCGCCGGGCAGCAGCAGGCCGTCGTACGCGTCGGGCTCCAGGTCGGTCCACCTCACGGGGTTCAGGTAGGCCTCGTCGGCGAGCATCTCCCGGTAGAACCGGCGGGGTTCCGGCTCGGCGCCCAACTGTCCGAAGAGGACACCGGTGAGCAGCAGCGGGTCGGCCGCCGGGCTCGCGCCGTGTTCGGTGGCGAACACCACCTCGTGGCCGGCGTCGCGCAGCGAGCGCCACGGCACGGCCACCTCGGTGACGTCGAAGTCGCGGTCGGGCAGGGGAACGAGGACGCGCATGGCCGTTGTCTACCAAAGCCCGCCGGGCCGGGCTCGACCAGCCCGGCCCGTCGCCGCCTACACCTGATCGACCTGCACGGGCCCTCCGCCGCTGCCCCGGTCGTCCAGCACCAGGGGCGCCCGTCCACCGACCGAGTACCGGGCGTGCGTGATCGTCGGCGTGTGGACGACCCTGGTCGGCACGAGTTCGATCGCCTCCTTGGCGGGGAGGTCGAAGCCGTCCAGCAGGCGCAGGCCGCTGCCGAGCACGACCGGTGCGACGTGCAGTTCCAGCTCGTCCAGGAGCCCGGCTTCGAGGACCTGCCGGACGAGGGTCCCGCCGCCCGCGACGGCGACGTTCTTGCCGTTCGCGACGGCTCGGGCCTGGTCGACGGCGGAGGCGACGCCGTCGGTCACGTAGGTGAAGCTGGTGCCGCCCTGGCGGTGCACCGTCGGCCTCGCCCGGTTGGTCACGACGAAGACCGGCGCGCGGAACGGGGGCTCGTCGCCCCACGGGACCTCGCCGCCGTCGGCCATCCGCCGACCCATGACGTACGCGCCCGCCGACTCGAACATCTCGCCGATGATGTCGGAGTTGACGTCCGGCTCACCACCCGCGAACCCCTGCCGTTCGCGCCACGCCTGCGCGTCGGTCGCCCAGCGCGTGACGCGGAAGAACCCGGCGGCCTCCGCCGACGCCAACCAGTCACCCTCGCCGTCGTGCCGCGGTCCGGCGTAGAAACCGTCCAGCGACACGGACATCTGCGCGGTCACCTTGGTCATGTCGAACTCCTCGATCCACGGGCACCCGGCGGGTGCCTTCGTGGTGGATCGGAGCCGTCGAGGCGATTTCTACGTCCGGTCCGAAAAGAGTTCCGAGGCCCGTGCCAGCAGGAACCGGCGCTCGGGGTGGCTGCCAGCCAGCCGGGCCGCCTCCTGGAAGCACGCCGCGGCGGCGGACCGGTCCCCGGACTGGTCGAGCAGGTGGGCCCGGACGGCGAGCAGCCGGTGGTAACCCGCGAGGACCCCGGTGTCCAGGTCGCGAACGGCCTCCAGGCCCGCCTCGGGGCCGTGGACCATGCCGAGCGCGACGGCCCGGTTCAGCGACACGACCGGGTTGGGCGCCAGGCGTTCCAGCAGGTCGTAGAGGGCGAGTACCTGCGGCCAGTCCGTCGTCTCGACGGAGGCCGCCTCGTCGTGCAGGGCGGCGATGGCGGCCTGCACCTGGTACGGGCCGAGGGGGAACGTCGCCAGGCTGTGGTCGAGCAGCGCGGTCGCCTCGGCGATGGCGGACCGGTCCCAGAGCGAGCGGTCCTGCTCGGCCAGCGGGATCAGGACGCCGTCCGGGCCGGTGCGGGCGCGGCCGCGTGCCTCGGTGAGCAGCATCAACGCGAGCAGGCCCGCGGTCTCGCCGGAGTCGGGGAGGCGTTCGCGCAGGTCGCGGGTGAGCCGGAGGGCCTGCCCGGTGAGGTCGACCCGGTGCAGGTCCGGTCCCGCGCTGGCGCTGTAGCCCTCGTTGAACACGAGGTAGAGGACGTGCAGCACGACCCGCAGCCGCGGTTCGAGGTCGGACGGCAGCTCGAACCGGGCTCCCGCCTCCCGCAACCGCACCTTCGCGCGGGAGATCCGCTGGCCCATGGTCTTCTCGGGCACGAGGAACGCCGCCGCGATCTCCGGGGTGGTGAGGCCGCCGACCGCCCGCAGCGTGAGCGCCATCTGCGACGGCGCGGTCAACGCCGGGTGGCAGCACAGGAACAGCAGTTCGAGCAGGTCGTCGCGCACCGGTTCGGCGTCGGCGGGCGCCGCGACGAGCGCGTCGCGCGGAGTGGCGTCCAGGGCCGCCAGTTCACGGCGTTCGCGGGCGCTGTCACCGCGCACCTGGTCGACGTAGCGCCGGGAGGCGACGGTGGTGAGCCAGCCACGGGGGTGCTCGGGGACACCGGCGCGGGACCACGCCTCGGCCGCGGTGATCACCGCCTCCTGCACGGCGTCCTCGCAGCGGGCGAAGTCGCCGTGGCGGCGCACGAGCGTGCCGAGCACCCGTGGCGTGAGCGTCCGCAGGAGGTCCTCGACCGGGCTCACCGGTCGTGCTCCATCAGCGGCCACACCTCCAGGCCGCCGCCGACCCCGTGCTTGAACCGGATCCCCGGATAGGACTTCGCGATCTCCAGCGCCCGTTCCTCGCTCTCGACGTCCACCACGAACATCGAGCCGACGTACTCCTTGGCCTCCAGGTACGGGCCGTCGGTGACGACCGGCGCGTCCGGTCCCATCCGCACCGAGCGCGGACGCTCGACCAGGCCCTCGGCCGTGATCAGCTCTCCCGAGTCGCGCAACTCCTGGTTGAACGCGTCCACGTTGTCGATGAGCGCCGACAGATCGGCGGGCGGGAGGCTGTTCCACACGGTCTCGTTGCCGTAGATCAGCATCAGGTACTTCATGGCGGACATCCTGCCGGCGCGTTCACGAACGGGCGCGGCCACGCCGGTTCCGGCATCCTGACCGGACTGCCGAGAAGGGACCACGCCCATGCCACTGGCGCAGCCGTCGGATCCGGGTCGCGAGCACGTGTCGGTGAACCCCGTGTTCACCAGGGAGCCCGTGCGGATCCCGCGCAACAGGATCCCGGACGGCGAACTGGACCCGGACACGGCCTACCAGGTGGTGCACGACGAGCTGATGCTCGACGGCAACGCGCGGCTGAACCTGGCCACGTTCGTCACCACCTGGATGGAGCCGCAGGCCCAGCGGCTCATGGACGAGTCGTTCGACAAGAACATGATCGACAAGGACGAGTACCCGCGCACCGCCGAACTGGAGCAGCGGTGCGTGCGGATGCTCGCGGACCTGTGGCACGCCCCCGATCCCGACCACACCACGGGCTGCTCGACCACCGGTTCCAGCGAGGCGTGCATGTTGGCCGGGCTCGCGCTCAAGCGCCGCTGGCAGCACCGCCGCAGGGCCGGTGGCGAGTCGACGGACCGGCCGAACATCGTGATGGGCGTCAACGTCCAGGTGTGCTGGGACAAGTTCGCCAACTACTGGGAGGTCGAGCCCCGCCTGGTCCCGATGGAGGGCGACCGCTTCCACCTCACCGCCGAGGAGGCCGTCCGGTACTGCGACGAGAACACCATCGGCGTGGTCGTGATCCTCGGCTCCACCTTCGACGGCAGCTACGAGCCGGTCGCCGAGATCTGCGCGGCCCTCGACGACCTCCAAGCGCAGCACGGCTGGGACGTCCCGGTGCACGTGGACGGGGCATCCGGCGCGATGATCGCGCCGTTCTGCGACCCCGACCTGGAGTGGGACTTCCGGCTGCCGCGCGTCGCCTCGATCAACACCTCCGGCCACAAGTACGGCCTCGTCTACCCCGGCGTGGGGTGGGTGGTGTGGCGCGACGCGGCCGCCCTGCCGGAGGACCTGGTGTTCAAGGTCAACTACCTCGGCGGTGAGATGCCGACGTTCGCGCTGAACTTCTCCCGGCCGGGCGCGCAGGTCATCGCCCAGTACTACAACTTCCTGCGCCTCGGGTTCGACGGCTACCGGCGGGTCCAGCTGTACTGCCGGGAGGTGGCGTCCGCGCTCGCCGACCGGATCGCCGCGCTCGGGCCGTTCCGCCTGCTGACCGACGGCCGCGAGCTGCCGGTGTTCGCGTTCACCCTCGCGCCCGACGAGGTCGGCTACTCGGTGTTCGACGTGTCCGCGGCCCTGCGGGAACAGGGCTGGCTCGTGCCCGCGTACACGTTCCCGGAGCACCGCGAGGACCTGGCGGTGCTCCGGATCGTGGTGCGCAACGGGTTCAGCCACGACCTCGCCGACCTGCTGCTCGACGCGCTCGAACAAGCCCTGCCCCGGCTGCGGGGCCAGGGCACGCCGCAACGCGGCGCGGAATCGGCGTCGTTCTCCCACGGCGCCTAGAGCGGGGTGCGGGCGATGATGAACTCGCGGTGGCGCACCAGTTCGAACCCCATCTGCTCGTAGAGCCGGATGGCGGGTGTGTTGTCGGCCTTCGCGTGCAGGAACGGGTGCTCGCCGCGTTCGACGATCCCGTGCGCGACGGCCCGGACCAGCCGTGAGGCCAGACCCCGGCCGCGGTGGGCCGGGTCGGTGCAGACGGCGCTGATCTCCGTCCAGCCGGGCGGGTGCAGGCGTTCGCCCGCCATCGCGATGAGAGCACCGTCCTCGAACACGCCGAGGTAGGTGCCCATGTCGATGGTGCGCTCCCGGAACGGGCCCGGTTCGGTGCGCGCGACCAGGTCCAGCATCGCGGGCACGTCGGCGGGGCCGAGCGGGCGCGCGGCGGGATCCGGTGCGGTGTCGAGGGAAACGGCCACGAGCTGCACGCCCGTGGCGTGCCACTGGACCTCCCAGCCGGGAGGTGGGGTCTCGGAGACCGAGAGGGTCTCGCCGGGTCCGACGAGGTCGGCCAGGTCCGCCCACGCCTCGGCGTCGCGCTCGCCCTGGATCGCGGTGAACCCGGCCACGTCGGTCCGGTAGCGGAACGCGCGGCCCTTGGACTCCGCGAGGTGGGCGTGGGCACCGGTGAGCGAGTCCAGGATCGGGTCGGCGGGCGGGAGTTCGGT
>DATMCA010000078.1:0-4417 GCA_035559015.1 Umezawaea sp.
AAGGACTTCGGCTGGATCTCCCTGGAGACCCTCGCCTACCTCGCCGGTGCGGCCGCCGCGCTCGTCGCCGCCTACTTCGTCGAGCGCCGGGCCAGCTCGCCGGTCGTGCCGCTGCGGCTGTTCAAGCACCGCACGCTGTCGCTGGCCGTGCTCGGCAGCGTCGCCGTCGGCACCTCGATGTTCGGCGCCTCGGTGTTCCTCGGCCAGTACTTCCAGCTCTCCCGCGGCTTCTCGCCGACGAAGGCGGGCATGCTGACCCTGCCGCTGGTGGCGGGCCTGACGATCGCGTCGACCGTCTCCGGCCAGCTGATCTCGAAGTACGGCAAGTGGAAGAACTTCCTGGTGTCCGGCGCGGTGATCCTGGTCGTCGGCCTCGGGCTGCTCGGCACGATCGACCACCAGACCAACCTGGCGCTGATGGGCGGCTACATGCTGCTGACCGGTGTCGGCCTCGGCCTGACCATGCAGAACCTGGTGCTGGCCGTGCAGAACGACGTGGCGATGGCCGACCTCGGCGCCGCCAGTTCGACGGTCACGTTCTTCCGCTCGCTCGGCGGCACGGCCGGTGTCGCGGTGCTCGGCTCGGTGCTCGCCAGCCAGGTCAGCACCAAGATCGCCGCGGGTCTGCCGCCCGGCACGCCCGCGGGCACGGGTGGCGGCACGCTCGACCTCGCCCACCTGCCCGGCCCGATCCAGGCGCTGGTGCGCGGGGCCTACGGCGACGCGATGGCGACGCTGTTCCTGATCGCGGCCGTCGCGGCCGTCGTCACGGTCGTCGCCGTCGTGATGATCAAGGAAGTGCCCTTGCGGACCTCGATGGATGTCCCCCAACCGGTGGTTGGTTCACCGACGGGTGAGGCACCTGTCCACCTGCCTGTGGATGCCGACCTGCGGAATGTGGATAACTCCACCGCTGATGTGGACAACTCGCTACTACATGTGGGTGACCGGAGGTAGATAGGGGCCAAGATGTGCCCTCCGCTGCGTGATCAACGTGGCGGAGGGCATTTCGCGTGTCAGGGCATCGCGGCCTTCTCGGCTGCGCTGCGCTCCACGCAGAACTCGTTGCCCTCGGGATCGGCCAGCACGACCCAGCCGCGACCGTCGGGCCTGCGCTGGTCGTCCACCAGGGTCGCGCCGATGCCGAGCAGCCGGTCGACCTCGTCGTCGCGCGTGGTGTCGGGTTGCAGGTCCAGGTGCACCCGGTTCCGCAGTTCGGTCTTCTTGTCGGTCACGGTCACGAACAGCAGGATCGGCCCCTCCGGTGCGAGGACGCTCGCCTCGGGGTCGCCGGGGAAGTCGTCGTCGGCCAGCGGGTAGCCGGTCACCTTGGACCAGAACACCGCCAGCGCGTACGGGTCGAGGCTGCTGAAGGTGATGTGCCGTGGTTTCGCGCTCATGCGCCCGATCTTCCCCAGTCGAGTGGCTCACGCCACAGCGAATTTTCAAGTTGAGCGGAACGGACTCAACTTTGCTGACGTTGTGCATGATGGGAGCGCGTGCGGAAAGCTGGCGCGCACATCTGGCGATGGGGTGAGGAATTGGACGCTTTCAACCCGACCACGAAGACCCAGCAGGCGGTCTCGGCCGCGGTGCAGGCCGCGACGGTGGCGGGGAACCCGGACGTGGGTTCCGTGCACCTGCTCGGCGCGCTGCTGGCTCAGGGGGACGGGCTGACCGCGCCGCTGCTGGCCGCGGTGGGCGCGGATCCGGGGGTCGTGCGCAAGGACCTGGAGCAGCTGGCCCGCGCGCTGCCCATGGCCAGCGGCTCCACGATGTCCGCCCCGCAGTTCTCCCGCGACGCCGCGCGCGTCCTCGCCAAGGCGCAGGAGCTCGCGACCGAGATGGGCGACGAGTACGTCTCCACCGAGCACCTGCTGGTCGGCCTCGCCCAGCACGGCGGCCAGGTGGCCGACCTGCTGCGCCGCCACGGAGCCACGCCGGACGCGCTGCGCGAGGCGTTCACGAAGGTGCGCGGCTCGGCGCGGGTCACCAGCCCCGACCCCGAGGGCACCTACAAGGCGTTGGAGAAGTACGGCGTCGACCTGACCGAGCGCGCCCGCAAGGGCGAGTTGGACCCGGTGATCGGCCGCGACTCGGAGATCCGCCGCGTCGTCCAGGTGCTGTCCCGGCGCACCAAGAACAACCCCGTGCTGATCGGCGAGCCCGGTGTCGGCAAGACCGCCATCGTCGAGGGCCTGGCCCAGCGCGTGGTCGCCGGTGACGTGCCGGAGTCGTTGCGCGGCAAGCGCGTCGTCGCCCTCGACCTGGGGTCGATGGTCGCGGGCGCGAAGTTCCGCGGCGAGTTCGAGGAGCGCCTGAAGGCCGTCCTGAAGGAGATCACCGACTCCGCGGGCCAGGTCATCACGTTCATCGACGAGCTGCACACGATCGTCGGCGCGGGCGCCACGGGCGAGAGCGCGATGGACGCGGGCAACATGATCAAGCCCATGCTGGCGCGCGGCGAGCTGCGCATGGTCGGCGCGACGACGCTGGACGAGTACCGCAAGTACGTCGAGAAGGACCCCGCCCTGGAGCGCCGGTTCCAGCAGGTGCTGGTCGGCGAACCGAGCGTCGAGGACACCGTGGGCATCCTGCGCGGCCTCAAGGAGCGCTACGAGGTCCACCACGGCGTCCGCATCACCGACACCGCCCTCGTCGCCGCGGCGACCCTCTCGGACCGCTACATCACCTCCCGGTTCCTTCCGGACAAGGCCATCGACCTCGTCGACGAGGCCGCGTCCCGGCTGCGCATGGAGATCGACTCGCGGCCCGTCGAGGTCGACGAGGTCGAACGCGCCGTGCGCCGCCTGGAGATCGAGGAGATGGCGCTCTCGAAGGAGTCCGACGCCGCCTCGAAGGAGCGCTTGACCGCGCTGCGGGCGGAGTTGGCCGAGAAGCGCGAGAACCTGGCGGGCCTGACGGCGAGGTGGCAGAACGAGAAGGGCTCCATCGACAAGGTCCGCGACCTCAAGGAGCAGCTGGAGCAGCTGCGCGGCGAGTCCGAGCGCGCCGAACGCGACGGCGACCTCGGCCGCGCCGCCGAACTGCGGTACGGCCGCATCCCGGCGTTGGAGAAGGACCTGGAGACCGCCACCAAGTCGACCGAGCAGGCCTCGGCGATGCTCAAGGAGGAGGTCGGCCCGGACGACGTCGCGGACGTCGTCAGCGCCTGGACCGGCATCCCCGCGGGCAGGTTGTTGGAAGGAGAGACCGCCAAGCTGCTGCGCATGGAGGACGAGCTCACCCACCGCGTCGTCGGCCAGGTCGAAGCCGTCCGAGTCGTGTCCGACGCCGTCCGCCGCACCCGCGCGGGCGTCGCCGACCCCGACCGCCCGACCGGCTCGTTCCTGTTCCTCGGCCCGACCGGTGTGGGCAAGACCGAGCTGGCCAAGGCGCTGGCGGAGTTCCTGTTCGACGACGAGCGGGCCATGACCCGCATCGACATGAGCGAGTACTCGGAGAAGCACTCGGTGGCGAGGCTGGTCGGCGCGCCTCCCGGCTACGTCGGCTACGACCAGGGCGGCCAGCTCACGGAATCCGTCCGCCGCCGCCCGTACTCCGTCGTGCTGCTGGACGAGGTCGAGAAGGCCCACCCGGACGTGTTCGACGTGCTGCTCCAGGTGCTGGACGACGGCCGCCTGACCGACGGCCAGGGCCGGACGGTCGACTTCCGCAACACCATCCTCGTGCTCACGTCGAACCTTGGCTCGCACGCCATCGCCGACGCGAACCTGGACGAGCGCCAGCGCAACGACGCGGTGATGTCCGTGGTGCGCAAGCACTTCAAGCCGGAATTCCTGAACCGCTTGGACGACGTCGTGGTCTTCCACGCGCTGGCGACCGAGGAGCTGACGTCCATTGTGGACATCCAGGTCCGAAAGCTCGCACAGCGCCTGGCACAACGACGGTTGACGCTGGAGGTCACCCCGTCCGCCAGGGACTGGCTGGCGCTCAACGGCTTCGACCCGGTCTACGGCGCCAGGCCGCTGAGGCGCCTGATCCAGTCCGCCATCGGCGACCAGTTGGCGAAGGAACTGCTGGCAGGCGAAGTCCGCGACGGCGACACCGTCCGAGTGGACGTCATGGACGACAACTCCGGCCTGATCGTCGGCAGGTCCTGACCAGTACGACAGCAAAAGGCCCGTTCCCGCAAGGGGCGGGCCTTTGTCGTTGATTCCACAGCATCCGCAGGCAGCCACACTCCCGCAGCATCCGCCGGCGAACCCGCCCACAGCACCCGCCAGCCAGACACTCGCACACCCGGTCCGACCGACCCACCACCTTGGTGGGACAGGGCTTTCCCTGGTCGTGTCCGATTTTACTTGGGGGATTTGCCCCTTAAAATTAGTCGGGCTGCGGGCTTCACTCCTGCCCTTTTTGGCCCGACGAAGGGGCAAATCTAGGGGCCCCAAGT
>DATMCA010000079.1:0-4655 GCA_035559015.1 Umezawaea sp.
CCCGGAGCGCAGCACGCGCTCCACGCCGGTGCCCTCGATCAGCGCTCGGGGGATGGCGGTGGCGAACGTGGGGTCGGCACCGCCGTGCAGCGTGAGGCCGCTGGTGTCGTCCACCAGGACGACCATCGCCCAGTCGGCCACACGGGGGGTGATGAGGTCGAGCAGCCGGAGCACCGTGCGCCGCAGGTTGAGGGATCCGGTCAGGGCGGAGGTGACCTCGCCCAGGAGGTCGACGCGCAACCGCGCCTCGGCCAGCAGCTCGTGCTCGGTGGCGGATCCGGTCCGCACCGCTCCAGCCTCACTCGTGGTCATGACGCCCTCCTCCCGGTCCTCGGCACACGATCCTGAGCTTACCGAACGACTTCGGAGGGGACGGCTCGCACACTCCCGGAGCCGCTGCTCGGCGGCACGCCGGCATACGTGAAATCATCTCGATCAAGTCGACCGGAACGAGGTGGGACAGCGCGTGGCTGGTGTCGACTGGCGGTACACGACGGGTGGCCGGGCGCTCGACCTGGTCGCGTTCGTCGAGGGTGACGGGCGGCTGTCGCGCCTGGACGAAGCCGGCCGGGGACTGCTCGGGCTGGCGCCCGACGTGGACACCACCGATCTGCGGCTGGCCGACCTGCTGGTGGGGGCGGCGAGCACCGCCGACCGCGTGCTGACCGCCGCCGACCGCGACCGGGTCTGGGCTGGTGACCTCGCCCTCGCCGTGAACGGCGGGGCCGTCGACGCGTTCGTGGTCTGCGCCGCGCAGGACGGCGGGTTCTCCGTCGTCGCGCGCACCGGGGCCGCGGCGGCCTTCACCGCCGAACTCGAACTCGGGTTGCGGGCGCTGGACGACGCCGAGGCCGTGATGGCGCTGGCCACCCGCGCGCTCGGCACGCACCTGGCCGTGGACCGCTGCGCGTACGCGCGGGCCGAGGCCGACGAGAACCACTTCGTGATGAGCGGCGACCACGCGACCGGTCTGCCCCACCTGGTGGGCAGGTTCGCCATGGAGCGGTTCGGCGAGGGCTGCCTGCGGGCCATGCGGGCGGGCGAGCCGTGGGTGGTGGACGACTGCGCGAACGACGACCGCTTGGCGCCGGAGGACCTGGCCGCGTACCGGGAGACCGGGATCCGCGCGGTGATCTGCCTGCCGCTGCACAAGTCCGGTCGGTTCGTCGCAGCCATGGCCGTCCACCAGGCGACCGCCCGCCGCTGGACGCCCGCGGAGGTCGACCTGGTCGGCGTGGTGGTGAACCGCTGCTGGGAGTCGGTGCAGCGCACCCACGTGGGCCGGGCCCTGCACGAGACCGAGGAGCGCCACCGGCTGCTGGTGGCGCTCGCGACCGACGCCATCTGGATGGTCGACCGCGACCTGCGGTTCGTCGACGCGAACGAGGCGGCGTGCGCGCTGCTCGGCCACCGGCGCGAAGACCTGCTCGGCAAATCGGTGACCGACCTCGTCGTCGCCGAGAACGAGCACCGGCTGGCCGACCTCGTCGCGGACCGGCCGACCCCGCGGGTCGTGACCGAGGTGTGGGACGTGCGCCGGGCGGACGGCACCGTGCTGTCGGTCGAGCTGAGCGTCCAGAGCACCCCCGGAGGGCTCCAGGCGATCAGCCGGGACGTCACCTCCCGCCTGCGCGCCGAGGCCGAGCGCGACCTGCTGCTGCACCGCGAACGCGAGATCGCCCAGGCGTTGCAGCAGAGTCTGCTGCCCCGTGAACTGCCGAAACTGGCGCGGCTGGCGGCTTCCGCCCGGTACCTGCCCGCGTCGACGCACGCCCAGACCGGCGGCGACTGGTACGAGGTGCTGCCGCTCCGCGACGGCGTCGTCGCGCTGTCCGTGGGCGACGTGGTGGGCAAGGGCCCGACGGCCGCCGCCGTGATGGGGCAGCTCCGCAGCGCGCTCGCCGGGTACCTGCTCGACGGCCACTCCCCCGGTGCCGCGCTGGAACGCCTGGACGCGTTCGCCGGCCGGACCAACGGCGCCGCGGGCAGCACCTGCGCCTGCCTCACGTTCAACCCCGACACCGGCGAGCTGTGCTGGACCGCGGCGGGCCACCCGCCGCCGCTGGTCGTGCAGCGGGAGAACTCGCGGTTCCTGTCCGACAGCGGTGGCGCGGTGCTGGGTGTGCCGGACCGCGGGCGCTACGCCGAGCACAAGACGGTCCTGGAGCCGGGGGCGTCGATCGTGCTGTACACCGACGGCCTGGTGGAACGGCGGGGCAGCCTGATCGACGAGGGCCTGGACAGGCTGCTGCGGACGGCGTCCGAGGCGCACGACCTGCCGCCGGACGACCTCGCGGGCGCCATCACCGACGTGCTGCTGGCCGACGGGCACGACGACGACGTGGCGCTGGTCGTCGTCCGGCACGTCCCCGCCCCGCTGCGCGAACGCGTGCCCGCCGAGGCGGCGGAGCTCAGCGGCATGCGCCGCCGGGTGGGCGCGTGGGGAAACGCGGCGGGTCTCTCGGCGGACCTGCTGGACGACCTCCAGCTCGCGCTCGGCGAGGCGGCGGCGAACGCCGTGGACCACGCCTACCCGCACGGTCCGGGCGATTTCGACTACGAGGTGGCCCGCGACGACCGGGGCGGTGTCCACGTCGTCGTCCGCGACCGCGGCCAGTGGCGGCCCGCTCCACCCGACAACGGCCACCGCGGTCGGGGGCTGCGGATCATCCAGGCGCTGTCCGAGAGCACGTCCTTCGAGCACGGCGTGGGCGGCACCACGGTCGACTTCGTGCTCCCCGCTCCCACGACCGCTCCCCGGCCACCCGCGCCCGAGCGCGTCGCGGCGCCCGCCGGGCTCACCGTCGACGACACCGACACGTCGGTCCAGGTCCTCCGGATCACCGGGGACCTGGACCTCACCACAGCCGACGACCTGCGGGCCGCGGTGCTGGACCGGGTCGGCGACGCGGCTCGACCCCGCACCGACGTCGACCTCACCGGGCTCGGCTACCTGAGCAGTTCGGGGATCGCGCTGCTGCTGGAGGCCGCCACCGCGGCGGCGAGCGCCGGTCGGTCCATGACCGTGCTGGCGGAGGAGGGGTCCGCGCCCGCCCGGATCCTGGAGCTGTCCGGGCTGAGCGGCGTCTCCACCGGACGGAACCTGGTGGTGCGGACCGTTCCGCGCTAGAAGATGATCACCAGCAGGAGGACCACGGCGAGCACGATGGCCAGCACCATCCAGTGGAACCCTGGCTTCCTGCGGTGGTGCGCCTGCACGGTGGTCGTGCGGAACCAACTGCCCGGCAGACGGCGGCGGTGTCGGTCAACCCAAGGCATGTCCGCTCCCTACATCCCGTGTGCCCCTTGGCACGCTCGAAGCGGGGCTACCCCGAAAAGGTCGTGGGAACACCTCGGATCCGAAAAATCTTCAGCGGCCTGTTCCTCCTCTGTGGAGCGTCGTGGCAGACTTCTCGGGTCCCGCACCCGCCCGAACGGACCGGCCGTTGATCGAAACAGGCGCGAAGGTGGTCACCGTCCTGCTCGTGGAGGACGACCTCGAAGACGCGTACCTGACCCGCGAGGCCTTCGAGCACCACAGGGTGGCCAACCCCCTGCACGTGGTGCGGGACGGCGTCGAGGCGATGGCGTTCCTGCGGCGCACCGACGCCCCGCGCCCGGACCTCATCCTGCTGGACCTGGGCCTGCCGAGGATGGACGGCCACGAGGTGCTGGCGCGGGTGAAGGCCGACGAGGACCTGCGCGCCATCCCGGTGGTCGTCCTGACGACGTCCGACACCGAGGCCGACGCGCTGCGCGACCACTTCCCGCAGGCCGATGCCTACGTGACCAAGCCGATCGACTTCGACGCGTTCGCGGGCACCGTCAGGTCGTTCGACGACTTCTTCCTCGCGGTGGTGCGGTCGACCGCCTGAGCGGTCCGGCTCCGGTCCACCGTCCTCCCGGAAGCGACCGGCTCGGGGACGCGTGCGCGCCCCCGAGCCCGGATCGGACGGTGCCACCGCGACCGTCCTCAAAGGATTGGACGCGGACCTTACCGCCTTGTGCGGCAAGGGTTTCGACTGGCGGCTCAGGCGTCGATCTGCCGAACCTCGCTGGAGCGGTCCGAGCTGGTGATGGAGATCTTCCGCGGCTTCGCCTTGTCCAGCACCGGGATCCGCAGGGTGAGGACGCCCGCGTTGTAGTCGGCCGTGATGCGCTCGGTGTCGAGGGTGTCACCGAGGAACAGTTGGCGGGAGAACACGCCCAGCGGCCGTTCGGCGACCTGCACCTCGACGTCCTGCTTGCCGGCCTTCGGGCGCCGCTCGGCCTTCACCGTCAGCACGTTGCGCTCGACGTCCAGCTCGATCGCGTCCGCCGCCACGCCCGGCAGGTCGAACGCCACCACGAACTCGTCGCCCGACCGGTAGGCGTCCATCGGCATCGCCGTGGGTCGCGACCACGTGCCCTGGCCGCCGAACACCTGCTGCGTCAGCCGGTCCAGTTCCCGGAACGGGTCAGTGCGCATCAACATCCGGCACCTCCTCAGGATTCTCGACTCCTGTCAACGCGCACCTCCGTTGTATCATGTCATCCAAGTGATGACAAGACCCAAGTCGTCGAAAGGATGACAAATGCCGATCGGTGACCACGAGACCCTGCGCGCCGCCGCCACCGCGTCCGACGACCTGACGGCGGCGCAGGCGCTGGCGGCG
>DATMCA010000080.1:0-3415 GCA_035559015.1 Umezawaea sp.
GGCGGTATGCCGAAGATCGCCACCGCCGACGTCGTCGAGCGGGAACGCCTGCTGGACTTCCTCCGCCCGCGTCACCGCGGCCTGCTCATCACCGCTCGCTCCGACGGACGCCCGCAGGTGTCGCCGGTGGCGTGCGGGGTCGATCCGGAGGGCCGGATCGTCGTGTCGACCTATCCGCAGCGGGCGAAGTCCCGCAACGCCCGTCGGGACGACCGGGTCACGATGTGCGTGTTGTCCGACGACTGGGACGGCCCGTACGTGCAGGTCGACGGGCGTGCGGAGGTGCTCGACCTGCCGGACTCGGTGGAGCCGCTGGTCGAGTACTTCCGGTGCATCGCCGGTGAGCACCCGACTGGGAGGAGTACCGGGCCGCGATGGTGCGGCAGGGCAAGAGCCTCATCCGGGTGACGATCGAACGCTGGGGTCCGATCGCCACCGGGGGTTTCCCGCCGGAACTCGGCGACTGAGGGGTCAGGTCGTCCCGGAGTCGCTGGGCTCCGGGACGTGCGCCCACGCACCGCCCCACCCGGCGGGGGTTTGCAGCAGTGTCACGACCGCGCCCGCCGGGTCGGCGATCGAGGCGATGAGGCCGGTCGGTACCTCGCGGGGTTCCACGACGACGCTGCCGCCCAGGTCGGCCGCGGACGCCACCGCCGCGTCGAGGTCGGGGACGGAGAAGTACACCATCCAGCCGGGTGGGAGTCCGGTGTCGGCGGTGAGCCTGCCCGCGACGGGGCGGGGGGTGCCGTCGAGGTCGACGTCGAAGAGGCTGAACGGTTCCTCCGGGTCGCGGGCGGTCCAGCCGAGTTCGGTGGCGTAGTGGTCGTCGGCGTCGTCGATGCCGAGCAGTTCGACCCAGCACGGTTCGCCGGGGCGTGGTTCGGGTGCCCACGGGCCGTGCAGGACGCGCCCGCGGTCGACGGACGCGCCGTGCTCCAATGCCCGAACGGGCGTGCCGGCGAACACGAGTCGCCACCGGACGGCGTCGCCGGGGCTGATGCGGACGGCGAGTCGGTCGCCGACCCAGCCGCCGAACACGTCGTCGGGTTCCGGTAGCACCGCCCAGCCCAGGAGCTGGGAAAAGAAGTCGGCGGTCGGCTCCGCGGCGTCGGTCGTCAACTCGATCCGACGCAGCCCTCTGGCCGGGTGGGACAACAGCACGTGGTGGGTCCGTTCAATAGTGGGAATTCGGTCATCATCCCCGAACGGGCACAATCATGTGCGTGCTACCGAGATGACTTCAATGCTCCATTCGGCCCTACCGCTCGTTCGGCGAGGACTTCGGCCAGTGGTCGGGGCTTGCCGAGGTGGAATCCCTGGCCCACCCGGACACCGAGTCTGATCAGGGCTTCCACCTGGGTGGGGCGTTCGACCCACTCGGCGACGGCGGACAGTCCGAGGCCTCGGGCGATCTCCACGATGCCGGATACCAGAACGGCATCGGTGCTGTGCTCGTCGATGCCGCGCACGAACTCGCCGTCGATCTTGATGCCGGTGATGGGCAGGTGCTTGAGGTGCACGAAGGAGCCGAAGCCGGAGCCGAAGTCGTCGAGGGTGATGCGGCAGCCGAAGCCGCGGAGCTTGATCGCGAGGGAGCGGGCGGCGTCGAGGTTGGTGACCGCGGCGGTCTCGGTGATCTCCAGGCCGAGCCTGCCGGGTGCCACGCCGGCGACGGCGAGGCGGTCCAGGACGAACCCGGCGAAGTCCTCGTCCTCCAGGGTGCGGCCCGAGACGTTGACGTTGAACCGCAGGTCGGGGTCGGGGTGCTGCACGAGGGTGTCGATGGCGCGGCTGAGGACCCACCGGTCGATGTCGTGCACGAGGTTGGACCGCTCGGCCTCGGGGAGGAACTCCGCGGGTCCGAGGTAGGGCTCCTGGCCGTCCTCCAGGCGCAGCAGGATCTCGTGGCCCAGGACCTTCCCGGTGGTCAACTGCACCATGGGCATGGCGTGCAGGGCGAACCCGCCGGTGTCCAGGGCGGTGCGCAGCCGGTCCATCACCGACACCCGCTTGACGGTGTCGGCGTAGTGGCCCGGCTCGTAGACGGTGACCCGGTTGCGGCCCGCGGCCTTGGAGGCGTAGAGGGCGAGGTCGGCGTTGGCGAGCACCAGTTCCCACGCGTCGCCCTTGGTGTAGGTCGCCACGCCGGTGGACACGGTGATCCGCGAGTTGGGGGCGACCCCGACCAGCGGGAGCGCCGACACCGCGTCGCGCAGCCGGTGTGCGACCGCCTCGGCCTGCGAGCCCGTCAGTTCGGGCAGCACGACCGCGAACTCGTCGCCGCCCAACCGGCCGATGAGCTGCGGTTCCTCCAGCCGGGAGCGCAGTGCGACCGCGAGCGACCGCATCAGCCGGTCGCCCACGGCGTGCCCGCGCAGGTCGTTGACGTCCTTGAAGTTGTCCAGGTCCAGTAGCAGCAGGGCGCCGTCGCCGCCGGTCGCGAGCTGCCGTTCCAGTTCGCGGGTGATGGCGCGCCGGTTGGACAGGCCGGTCAGCGGGTCCTGCTCGGCCATGAGCAGCAGCTCGTCGTGGACCCGTCGCGCGGTGGTGATGTCGTGGGCGGTGCCCAGGGCGCGCACCGGGACGCCGTGCTCGTCGTGCACGACCTCGCCGAAGCACTCGAACACCCGCTCCACGACCACTCCGGTGTCCAGGTCGGGGTGGGTCATGCGGTGGGTGAAGTTGAAGCCCGAGCCGGTGCGCATCGCCTCCTGCAGGACCGCCTGGATCATCGGCAGGTCCTCGGGGTGCACCAGCTCCTGGTACCCCCGGAAGTCCATCTGGGTGCCCTTGGGCATGTTCCACATCTCGAGGAGCGTGTCCGACCAGACGATCCGGTCCTCGGGGATGTGCCACTCCCACGTGCCCATGCGGCCGAGCACCTGGGCGCGGCGCAGCGCGTCGGCCTCGTGGGTGGCCTCCAGTTCGCGGTCGCGCCACGCCGAGACGTCCACCAGCTGGTAGAGCAGCTCGTCGGGTGAGATGCGCCGGCAGGACACCTCCAGCCACCGGTGGCCCTGGTCGCACGTGCTGGGGGTGAGCAGGGTGAGCCCGGAGCGGGGCCGTTCGGGGGTGCCGGGCAGCAGCGCGGGCAGCGAGCGGCCCACGACGTGCTCCACGGCGACGCCGAGCAGCATCGCCAGCGCGGGGTTGGCCCAGCGCAGCGTTCCACGCGGGTCGGTGACGCCGTAGCCGACGTTCGCCCGGTCGAGCACCTCGCGGTACAAGGCGCTGTTGCTGGTCACGCAGTCCTCCTTGCCACCCGCGCGACATGATGATGGAGATCACGGTCCGTGGGCAAGCCGCTACCGTTCAGCGCAACCGCTCCAGACCTCGTGCGGCGTCGACCATGCCCGCGGCCAATCCTCGCAGCTCGTCGCCTCCCGCGCCGTCCTCGGCGGCGGTCATGATGTCC
>DATMCA010000081.1:0-2326 GCA_035559015.1 Umezawaea sp.
CTGCCGCGTCGAGCGGGATCCGCTTGAGGTCCGGACGGCGTTCCAGCAGCGAGTGCCGGTCGAAGTTGCCCTCCAGCAACGCCAGGAGGTCGACGAGGTAGGCGGCGGGCGAATAAACCGATCGCGCGTCGTCGCCCGTCCGGACGTCGAGTTCGCCGAACAGCTCCTCGTAATCCGGAGACGTCTGGTCGCGCAACACTTGTTCCTCCAAGGGCAACAGGATTTGACCGACGTGCGCATCGCCCGGTCGACGGAGATCGTTATCACCGGAAAATGGCATGGCCTGGTGCCGCAAGAGATTAGGGCGTGATCGACTCGGGCGTCGTCAGGGGAACCCCTGACGAACCCCCTGACGTTATCGGGCGGCGGTCAGCTGGACCGCGAGCTGCGTCCGCGAGCTGACGCCGAGTTTGCGGTAGGCCCGGCTGAGGTGGGTCTCGACGGTCTTCTCGCTGACGTAGAGCTGTTCCGCGATCTGCCGGTTGGTCAGCGCGTCGGCGGCGAGCTTGGCCACCTGCCGTTCGGCCGGGGTGAGGGAGGGGATGCCGGAGACCTGGATGCGCGGTGCCCGGCCACCGCCCGCCGACAGCGCGCCGCGCAGGCGGTCGGCCAGTGCCGTCGCCTGGCACTCCAGCGCGAGCTCGGCCGCCTGCCGGAGGCTTTCCCGGCCCGCTCCCCTGGCCCCGTCCCGGAGCTGCTGATCACCCAGGGCGGCGAGGGTGCGGGCCAGTTCCAGCCGGGCGGGGCCGCCGCGCAGCAGGTCCACGGCTTCGGCCAGCAGCGTCCGGGTGTCGCCGAGGCGTGCCGCGTAGCGCAGTGCGACGGCGATGTGCCTCGGCACGCCGAAGGACCGCGCGAGGCGGAGCTGCTCGGCGATCAGGTCGGCCGCCTGCTCACGACGTCCCAGGCTCAGGTGCGCGCCTGCCGCGTGCAGTCGCCACGGCTCCTCCCAGATGCCCGTCGCGCCCGCCCTCTCGTAGGCCGCTCCGCACGCGAGCGCGTCCGCCAACGCGGCGTCGTGGTCGTCCTGCTCCGCGTGCGACCGCGCCCGTGCGGACAGCAGCCAGAGCTGGAGCAGGGTGTTCGGCTCCCGTCCCTCCGACAGCACGCCCCCGCGCAGCACCTCGACCGCCTCCGAGGCACGGCCCTGTTCGATGAGCAGGTGGATCCTCGTCGCCTCCAGCGCGGGCAGGCCGACGTTCGGCTCCGGCACGGCCCGCGTCCCGATCTCGACGTGTTCCGCCGCCTGGGCCAGGTCCCCCGACAGCAGGCAGATCCGGGCCAGGTAGCCGCGGATGATCCCCATCGGGAAGAGCTGGCCGCGGTCGACCGCGAACGTCAGCGCCCGCTGCACCCGCTGCTCGACCTCGGGCAACTGGTCGGCGACCAGCATCGTGGTCACCGCCGCCCACAGCGAGGACCGCTCCGGCGTCAGCCTCTCCCCCGCCAACGCGTCGCGCGCCAACGTGATCGCCCGCTCGACGGGCCCGTCCGCGATCCCGGCCTCGACGGAGAGCTGGGCCGCCACGACAGGACTGCCGTCGCCGACTCGAGCGCGGAACCGGGCGAGCACGTCCAGCAGGGTCGAGCGGCCGAACAGGTCCGCGCGGGCGAACCCGATCAGCTCCGCCGTCAACTCGTCGACCAGCGCCGGATCCACCTCGGCGGGCAGGTCGTCGACCGCCTGGGACAGCAGCCAGAGGGCTGGACTGGTCTCACCGCAGGCGTTGCGGAACCGGGCGAGGCTGTACCCGCAAAGGGCGCGCTGCCGCGGTGTGCCGGCCAACGCCAACGCCTCACGCAGGTGGACGGAGGCGTCCGCGATGGCGAGGTGGTGCGCCTCGCTGTTGCCCAGCCGCCTGCTCACCTCGGAGCGGTGTTCCTCGGGCGGCGGCTCAGCGCGGGCGCGGGCCAGGTACACCGACGCGCCTTCGGGAGACCCCTTCGACCAAGCCTGTTCGGCCGCGGCGAGCAGGACGGGGATCCGCTCCGGGTTCGCGGCCGGCGTGGTCCGCAGCAGGTGCGAGGCGATCCGCGCGACCGGCTCACCCGCTTCCCGGAGCACCGACACCGCCCGGTCGTGCTCGGCGTTGCGCTCCACCAGCGGCACCAGCGACAGCGCGACGTCCCGGACCACCGCGTGCACGAAGGCCGGCGGGTCCGCCCGCTCGAAGATCCCGTGCCGGATCAGCCTCTCGGCCGCCGCCCCGGCGACGTCCGGCGACACGCCGGCCTGCCTGGCGACCAGCACGAGCGCCGTGTCGTCACCCAGGACGGCGACGGCCCGCGCGACCCGGCGGACGTCCTCGGGCTGCCGCCGCAACCG
>DATMCA010000082.1:0-3512 GCA_035559015.1 Umezawaea sp.
ACGGCCAGCAGCGGCAGCAGGGCGAGGGCCTGGAGCAGGCTGACCAGCAGCATCAGCCGACGCCGGTCCCACCGGTCGGCCAGCACGCCCGCCACCGGCGACAGCGCGAGGCTCGGCAGGAGCGCCACGACGAACGTGGTCGCGGTCGCGGAGACCGATCCGGTGAGCTGGTAGACGTACACCGGCATGGCGACCTGGAGCACCCAGTCGCCGATCTCGGAGACGAACCCGGCGGTCCACAGCCTGCGGAACCCGGGGTTGGCCAGTGGGCCGGTCACCGGAGGAACGCCCGGACCCCGAAGTGGACCGGAGCGGCGCCCTCGGGCGCGTCCTGCCGCACCGGCACGAGGTAGGGCCGCAGCAGGTCGTCGATGATCCCGACCAGCCCGGTCAGTTCCTCGGGCGTCACGTTGAGCGCGTACCCGTGCAGCGCGGACGCCTCCAGCCATTCGCGCGGCAGTTCGTGCTGCCGCTCCAGGAACCGCTGGACCAGGCGGTTGTCCTCGTTGAGCTGCAACGCCGCCAACGCGTCCTGCTGGGTGCGCACGGCGGGGTCCTCGTCGAACCCGCCGAAGTCGAAGCCGACCTCGGTGGCGCGCCACGGCCGTTCCCTGCCGTCCGTCCCCTCGACGCGCTCCACGAAGCCGAACTTGGCGAGCTGCCGCAGGTGCCAGCTGCAGTTGGACGCGCTGGAGCCGACCTCGGCGGCGCACTCGCTGGCGGTTCGGGCGCCGACCGACAGCAGGTGGTTGACCAACGACACGCGCAGCGGGTGCGTCAGCGCCTTCAGCGCTTCGACGTCGCCGACCCGACGTGGCTGGGGAAAGGTCACGGCAACTCCTGAAAGAGTTCTTTCGAAATATCTCTTTCAGAGTTGCACGGGATCCGGCGCACGGCAAGGGTCGGGTCCTCCGAGGAGGACCCGACCGATCGGGTTCAGGTCAGGTGGTGATGTCCCGGCGCCGGTACGCGGCGAGGCCCGCGGCCACCAGCGCGGCGGCGATGAGCACCAGCCACACCAGCGGCACGGGGTCGACGTCCCCCGCCGGGAACCTCGGGATGTGGGTGTACGGCGACAGGTCCATCGCCCACTGGTCCAGCTCCAGCAGCGGCCCGAGCTGGCCGAGCAGCAGGAACGCGACGAGCGCGACCCACCCGGCGGCGACCAGGCGGGGTGCAGCGCCGAATGCCAGGACCACGATGCCGGTGAGCACCCACGCGCCGGGCACCTGGAGCACCGCCGAGACGAACACGGGCCCGAACCGGCTCATGTCACCCGACGACGCGCCGTGCGACAGCCCCGCGCCCGCGCCCGTCGCCGCGACGAGCAGCACCGGACCGCCGAACGCGATGGCGAGGTGGCTCCACGCCCAGCGGGTCCGCGAGACCGCCGCGGCCAGCAGCGGCTCGGCGCGCTGACCCGTCTCCTCGGACCGCAGCCGCAGCGCCGCCTGGATGCCGTAGATCGACGCGACCAGGCCCATGATGCCCATCTCCGCGGAGATGAACGCGTCGGTGAGCGCGTCCGTGCCGCCCAGCTTGGCGACCATCTCCCGCGCGGACGGGCTGTCGACGAACCCGCCTACGTTGCCCGCGATGTTGCCGAGCACCAGCCCGAGCCCGGCGAACGCCGCCGCCCAGCCGAACAACGACCCGCGTTGCAGGCGCCAGGCCAGGGCGAAAGTGCTGGTCAGCCGCGTGGAACCGGCGGGGCCGAGCCGGTCGGCGATCAGGCCGGCGCCGATGTCCCGGCGTTCGACCAGTGCGTACGAGGCCATCACGACCACGGCGGCGAAGCCGAGCATGAGCAGCAGGACCCACCAGCGGTCGCCCGAGTAGGGCCGGAACTGCTGGCCCCAGCCGATGGGCGAGAGCCACGACATCCAGGTGGGGCCGTCCGGGCCCGCCGTGTCGCCGACCGCGCGCACGACGTACACGACGCCCAGCACGATCGCGGCGAGGCTGGTCGCGCCGCGGGCCGTGGAGGAGACCTGCGCGGTGACGGCGGCGATGGCCGCGAAGGCGATCCCCACCCCGCCCCAGGCGAGGCCGAAGGCGAACGAGCCCGCCGTCGGCATGCCCGCCCCCGCCACGCTCACGGCCGTGAGCAGCGCCAGCACCAGGTTGGTGCCGACGGCGATGATCAACGCCGAGGTCAGCGGGGCGAACCGGCCGACGACGGTCGCGCCGACGAGTTCGAGCCGCCCGGACTCCTCCTCGGCACGGGTGTGCCGGACCACGACGATGATCGACAGCAGCGCGATCATCACCGCGCCGATGCCGCCGGTCTTGACCATCGAGATGCCGCCCTCCGAGGCCGGGTCGTACACCCGGCCGTAGAGGGCGACCAGCGCCGTCGTGTTGTTGGCGGCGGTGGCGGAGGCGATGCGCGACTCGACCGTCGAGTAGAGGTCGACGGCGGCCGCGGCGGACCCCACCGCCAGCAGCACGATGCCCGCGATCCACCCGGGCAGCATGATCCGGTCGCGGCGCAGCGCGAGCCGCACCAGCGCGCCCGTGCCCACGAAACCACCGCTCGTGGCGGCGCTCCCGGGTCCCCCGGCCCGCGACGCCGGAGCCGGTCGCGACACGGCGGGAGCAGGTCCGGCGCTCATCGCGACACCGCCGCGCGGTGCCCTCGCCCCGAGGTCCGGCCGCCGGCCGCGCTCATCGCGCCACCACCGGGTCCGTCGACGTGACCGGGTCGGTCTCGTAGTGCCGGAGGAACAGCTGCTCCAACGTCGGCGGGTGGCTCGCGAGGCTGCGCACACCCGCCTGGGTGAGCTGCCGGAGCACGGCGTCGAGCTGGTCGGTCTCCACGTCGAAGTGGACGCGCAGCCCGTCGACCTTGAGGTCGTGCACGCCGGGCAGCGCGGCCAGGCCGTTGGGCGCGGACGCGAGCTCGGCGGAGATGCTGGTGCGGGTGAGGTGCCGCAGTTCCGTGAGCGTGCCGGACTCGACGGTCCGGCCCGCGCGGATGATGCTCACCCGGTCGCAGAGGGCTTCCACCTCGGCGAGGATGTGGCTGGAGAGCAGGACGGTCCTCCCCTGGACCCGTTCCTCCTGGATGCACTCCTGGAACACGGCTTCCATCAGCGGGTCCAGCCCGGAGGTCGGCTCGTCCAGGATCAGCAGTTCGACGTCGGAGGCGAGGGCGGCGACCAGCGCCACCTTCTGCCGGTTGCCCTTCGAGTAGGCCCGGCCCTTCTTGCGCGGGTCCAGCTCGAACCGCTCCAGCAGCTCGGCTCGACGCGTCTGGTTGAGGCCGCCGCGCAGCCTGCCGAGCAGGTCGATGACCTCGCCGCCGGACAGCGTCGGCCACAGCGTGACGTCGCCCGGCACGTAGGCCAGCCTGCGGTGCAGGGTGACCGCGTCCTTCCACGGGTCGCCGTCGAGGAGGCGGGTGGTGCCCGCGTCGGCTCGCAGCAGACCCAGCAACACCCGGATGGTGGTCGACTTGCCCGCCCCGTTGGGGCCGAGGAAGCCGTGGACCTCACCGGTGCGGACGGTCA
>DATMCA010000083.1:0-8007 GCA_035559015.1 Umezawaea sp.
GGCTACCCCGCCCGCGGTACGACGATCCCGGCGGACACGATCGAGGCCACGGCGTTGAACACCGTCGAGGACTACCGCGACTCGGCGTTGAGCACGCTGCTGGTCCAGTCGACGATCGCGCTGGTGATCACGGTCGTCCTGGCGGTCTGGATGGGGTGGCTGATGGCGAGCCGGGTGCTCCAGCCGCTGCACTCGATCACCAACACCGCCCACCAGCTCGGGGCCGACAACCTCGGCAGGCGGATCAACCACGAGGGCCCCGACGACGAGCTGAAGGACCTCGCCGACACGTTCGACGGGATGCTGGACCGGCTCGCGGGGGCGTTCGACAGCCAGAAGCGGTTCGTCGCGAACGCCTCGCACGAGCTGCGCACCCCGCTGGCGATCCAGCGGACCCTGATCGAGGTCGCGATGGGCGCGCCGGACGCCCCGCCGGACCTGGCGAGGCTGGGGAACCACCTCCTCGACACGAACACGCGCAGCGAGAAGCTCATCGACGGCCTGCTGCTGCTCGCCCGCAGCGACCGCGGCCTGAGCAGCCGGGAGCGGGTGCGGCTGCACGAGGTGGTCGCCGACGTGGTCGCGTCCAATGCGGAACTGGCGGGTTCACGCCAGGTGGAGGTGCACGTGTCGGCGTCGCGGCGGATCGTCGTCGGCGACCCGGTGCTGCTGTCCCACCTGGTCTCGAACCTGGTCCGGAACGCGATCCTCTACAACCGGCCCGGCGGGACGGTCCACGTCGAGACCGGCTCGGAACCCGCGTTGCGGGTGGTCAACACGGGTGAACCGATTCCGGCCGAGGTGGTCCCCGGCCTGTTCGAACCCTTCCGGCGGTACCGCACCGAACGGTTGGTCAGCGAGGGAACAGGTCTAGGCCTCTCCCTCGTCCGGTCCATCGCCGCAGCCCACGACGGGTCCGTCAGCGCGCGCCCGAACACGGCCGGAGGGCTCCTGCTGGAGGTGAACCTTCCGGTAACAGACGTGCGCGCTCCACCGATGTACGGCAAGATCGGGTGAAGTAGACCTATGGGCACGGCGAGTCTCCGTCGTCAAGGAGGCTCGCCGGTTTAACGTCTTTGCTTGGCGAGGTGGAACAAAATAGGGGAGGCCAGGATGCGAGCGCTGCGAGTCATCGGGCTCGACGAGGACGGCAAGTCCGTCATCTGCGAGGACCCGTCCGGCGGCGAGCGCTTTCTGCTTCCGGCGGACGAGCGCCTCAGGGCCGCCGCGCGCGGCGACCTGACCCGGCTCGGCCAGATCCAGATCGAGGTCGAGAGCCAGATGCGGCCGCGGGAGATCCAGGCCCGCATCCGCGCCGGCGAGTCGGTCGAGCAGGTGGCGGCCGCGTCCGGTCTGCCGTCGCACCGCGTCGAGCGGTACGCCTACCCCGTGCTCCTGGAGCGGTCCCGCACCGCCGACCTGGCCCAACGCGCCCACCCCGTTCGCGAGGACGGCCCGGACGTGCAGACGCTCGGCGAGGTCGTGGCGCACTCCTTCGGGCTGCGCGGCCAGGACTACACCGACGTCGGCTGGGACTCGTGGCGCGGCGAGGACGGCAAGTGGGTCGTGCAGATGCACTGGACCGCGGGCCGTTCGGACAACATCGCGCACTGGGCCTTCCACCCGGGTGCTCACGGCGGCACGGTCACCGCGCTGGACGAGGCGGCCGTGGACCTGATGGATCCCAACCCGAACCGGACCCTGCGGACCGTGAGGCCGGTGACGCAGCTGGCTCGGCAGGCCCTGGAAGCTCAGACGCCTGTTCGGGAGGAGACGGAGACGGAGATCCTCGCCAAGGAGGAGCCCGCTCCGGCGCCGGTGGTGCCTGAGCAGCCGGTCGCCGAGCCCGAACCGGTGGTGGAGGCTCCGGCGGCGGAGGCGCCACCCGTTGCGCCTCCGGTGCGGAAGGAACCGCCGAAGAGGGGCAAGAAGACGCACCCCATCGTGCCGTCCTGGGAGGACGTGCTGTTGGGGGTTCGGTCGCATCGCGGCTGAGTTTTTGAAGAACGGCCCGTCGTGGATTTTTCACGGCGGGCCGTTTTTTGTGGGTCTGTGCGGGTCGGCGCGGGCGAGATGCTTGGGGTAAAATCCGGATTGTTGTGGTGGTGCCGGAGGCGGCCAGCAGTTAAACGGCTTCAAAGAAACAAGCGGCAAGACATCCAAGCCCTCCACAATACCCTTGGCCAGCCCACCACCTGGCCGAGCACGAGCCGCCCTTTCCCTCCCCTGCCAACTGTGTTCGATTTTACTTGGGGGATTTGCCCCTTAAAATTTCGGATCGGGCAGGGCTTTCGGGCACTGCCTTTTCGCCCGATCAAGGGGCAAATCCAGGGGCCCCAAGTCAAATCGAACACCCCCGCAACGCAACCCCCGACCCACAACAAAAGCAGGCCCGATCCCTCGAACGTCCCAACAAAGCCCGCACAACCCGAACCCATCCCATGTTTACCCAACCTCCCGATTGGGCAGCCAACGATCATGGACGGTCGACGGACAGCCATCGGAGCAGGCACAGGCGCGTTACTCGGAGCCCTGTGGTGGGGCACGAGAGAACTCATAGCCTCCGGAGCCGTCTGCTCCACCGACGACTTCGACTGCCTGGGCATCGGCCTGATCTCCATGCCCATCGCCGTAGTCCTGGGCACCCTCCTCGCCTGGCTGGCCTTCAAGTCCGTCGACCTCACCAGACCAGCCCCGGCCGCCATCACCGGCTCCGTCCTCACCACCATCTTCATGATCCTGACCATCTGGATAGCCGTCCCCGCCGCCGCGATCGTGACCGGAGCCCTCGGTTTCGCGATCGGTGCGGCAGTGACAGGGACCCGACGAGTGAGCGAGACTGCGACCCGTGACTGACACCCCCCGCCCCGCCGCGAGCAATCTCGCCCTGAAGGTGTTCCTTCGGGTCGTGGTGTCCGCCGCCGTCGGAGCCGCGCTGCTGCTCGCGTGGGTGGCCGCGTTCCAGTCGGAGAAGCTCCGGACGATGCTCGACAGCACCGACCTGGGCGAGTTCATCCTGCTGCTGGCGATCGGTCTGCCGGTCGCGCTGCTGCTCAGCGTGTTGCTGGCGGGTCCGGTGCTGTGGGTGCTCAAGGTCCGGCCGGTGTGGCCGATCGTGCTGCTCGGGCCGGTGATCATGGGGATCGTGCAGTACTTCAAGCTGCCGGACGAGCTGGCGTGGATGGGTGGCAAGTGGACCGTCCAGGCGATCCTGGCGGCCGCCAGCTATGGGCTGGCGGCGCTGCTGACCGCGCCCGCCATGGTGCGGAAGAAGAAGACGAAGTCCTAGCGAGGGACCTCGTCCAGCAACTCCGGCTTCCACCCCTCGCTCTCGCACCAGGCCTCCGCGTCCGCGCGGCTGATCGAGCGCGCGCCCGCCGCCGTGCGCGCGACGCGGTCCCAGCCGTCCGGTGCCAGCACGTGCAGCGCCTCGCCGCGCAGTGCCAGCAACCTGCCGTGCGGAAAAGCCATGCTCGCTTCTGTTCTGAGGTAGCGGACCTCATCGACCCCGGTCATCGGCTCTTGACCTCCAGTTTGGTCTAGCTTGCACAGTTCGGCTGAGCGGAAAACCGGATGCCGAACGTCGGTCCTCCTTCGTACTGTCGGGGTGGATCAGAGGGGGACCAACCTCGTGAAGGACCAAAGTACTTCCACGGCTGCCACCTTGCGCAGGCTGTGGCCGTACATCAAGCCGGTGCGGAAACCGTTGTCGCTCAGCATGTGCGCCACCCTCGGGGCGATGCTGTGCGGTCTCGGCATTCCGCTGATCACCCAGCGGATCGTGGACGGGCCGATCGCCCACCGCGATCTGTCGACCCTGCCCTGGCTCGTGCTGCTCGTACTCGTCCTCGGGTGCGCCGAAGCAGCGCTCTTCTACGCGCGGCGCAGGCTGATCGCCCGACCCGCCGCCGAGGTCGAGGCACACCTGCGCGCGGACATCTACCGGAAGCTCCAGCGGCTGCCGGTGGCGTTCCACGACCGCTACCAGTCCGGCCAACTGCTCTCGCGGGCCTCCACCGACGTCGCCACCGTGCGGCGCTGGGTAGCGTTCGCGGTGATCTTCCTGGTGGTGAACACGCTGGTCGTCGTCATCGGCCTCGGCGTGCTGTTCTGGCTGTCACCGCTGCTCGGCGCGGTCGCGCTGGGCTGCACGCTGCCGCTGGTGCTCATGTCGTACCTGTTCGAGTCGCGGTTCAAGGTCGTGGCCCGCAAGGCGCAGGACCAGGCGGGCGACCTGACCACGAACGTCGAGGAGTCCGTGCTCGGCATCCGCGTGCTCAAGGCGTTCGGGCGGGGGCCCGGTCTGAGCGACCGGTTCTCCGCGCGGGCGCGGGAGCTGCGGAACACGGAGCTGGCGAAGGTGAAGATCTTCGCGCTGCTGTGGGCCGTGCTGATCGTGCTGCCCGAGCTGGGCATCGCGGCGCAGCTCGCGGTGGGTACGTTCGGCATCACCAACGGCACGATGACGATCGGCACGCTCGTCGCGGCGGTCGCGGTGAGCGCGTACCTGCGGTGGCCGGTCGACTCGATCGGCTGGCTGCTGGCCGAGACCAACCAGACCTCGTCCGCGACCGAGCGGATCCACGAGGTGCTCGACTCGCCGATCACGATCACCAGCCCGGCGGCGCCCAGGCCGCTGGCCTCGCCGGTGCGCGGGCACGTGCGGTTCGAGGACGTGCGCTTCGCCTACCCCGGCGCGGACCGGGAGGTGCTGCGCGGCATCGACCTCGACCTGGTGCCCGGCGAGACCGTGGCGCTGGTCGGGGCGACGGGCTCGGGCAAGACGACGCTGACGGCGCTCGTGCCGCGGCTGTACGACGTGACGTCGGGGCGCGTGACGATCGACGGCGTCGACGTGCGCGAGCTGAGCCTGGAGGACCTGCGCGGCACGATCGGCGCGGCGTTCGAGGAGCCGGTGCTGTTCTCCGCGAGCGTGCGGGAGAACGTGGCTCTGGGCAACGACGAGCTGGACGACGCGAAGGTGCGCGAGGCGCTGCGGGTGGCGAGGGCGGAGGAGTTCGTCGAAGCCCTGCCGTGGGGCCTGGAGACGCGGATCGGCGAGCAGGGCATGTCCCTGTCCGGCGGTCAGCGGCAGCGGCTGGCGCTGGCGCGCGCGGTCGTCGCGCACCCGGCGGTGCTGGTGCTGGACGACCCGCTGTCCGCGCTGGACGTGCACACCGAGGCCGAGGTGGAGGCCGCGCTGCGGCGCGTGCTGCACGGCGTGACGGCGCTGGTGGTGGCGCACCGGCCCAGCACGGTGCAGTTGGCGGACCGGGTGGCGATGCTGGTCGACGGCCGGATCGCGGCGGTCGGCAGGCACCACGACCTGCTGGCGGACAACGCGGAGTACCGCAGGCTGTTGTCCACGATGGACGAAGAGGAGGAGGTGGCGGCGCTGTGAGCGCGGAGACGACGACCGTTCCGGTCGACGAGGAGTCGTGGCGCGGTGTCGCGGCCGAGGAGATCGACGAGCTGGACTACCGCACCGGCCTGAAGCTCCAGGCCCGGTCGCGCAGGCTGCTCGGGTCGCTGCTGCGCCCGCGTGCCCTGCCCGCGGCGCTGGCGCTGGCGATCGTGGTGCTGGAGAACCTGGCGAACCTGGCCGGGCCGCTGATCATCGCGGCTGCCATCGACCGCGGCGTGCCCGCGGCCGTCGGCGGCGACCCGACCGTGCTGGCCTGGTGCGTCGGCGGGTACGCGGTGACGGGGCTGCTCGCGACGGCGCTGCGGTACTCGTTCGTCCGGCTCACCGGCCGGGTCGGCCAGGACCTGCTGCTCGACCTGCGCGGCCGGGTGTTCCGGCACGTCCAGACGCTGTCGATCGGCTTCCACGAGAAGTACACGTCCGGCAAGGTCATCTCGCGGATGACCAGCGACGTCGACACGTTGCAGGACCTGCTCGAAGAGGGCCTGGACGGGCTGCTGACCTCGCTGCTGTCGGTGGTCGGCATCTCCGTCGTGCTGCTGTACCTCGACGTGCCGCTGGCGCTGGTCGTGCTGTTCGGGTTCGTGCCGCTGCTGCTGCTCGTGCGGTGGTTCCGGTCCCGCTCGACGATCGCGTACCGGGGCACGCGCGGCGCCATCGCGAAGATCATCGTCCAGTTCGTCGAGACGATGAACGGCATCCGCGCGGTCCAGGCGTTCCGCCGCGAGGACCGCAACGAGAAGATCATCGGCGACCTGAACGGCACGTTCCGCGACGCGAACGCGGACGCGTTCCGGGTCATGGCGACGTTCACCTCGCTCGTGCGGCTGATCGGCAACGCGTCGCTGGCGGTCATCCTCGCGCTCGGCGCGTGGCGGGTCGCGGGCGGTCACCTGGAGATCGGCGCGCTGGCGGCGTTCACGCTGTACCTGCGCCGGTTCTACGACCCGTTCGACGACATCGCGATGTTCACCAACGCGTACTCGGCGGCCCAGGCCGCGCTGGAGAAGATCTCCGGCGTCCTGGAGGAGGAGCCGTCGGTGCCCGAGCCCGAGCACCCGACGCCGCTGGCGCACGCGCACGGCGACGTCCGGTTCTCCGACGTGGAGTTCCGCTACTCGGCCGACACCGCGCTCGTGCTGCCGACGTTCGACCTGCACGTGCCCGCGGGGCAGACGGTGGCGCTGGTGGGCGCGACGGGGGCGGGCAAGACGACGCTGGCGAAGCTCGTCGCGCGCTTCTACGACCCGACCGGTGGCGCGGTCCGGCTGGACGACACGGACCTGCGGGACCTGGCGGACGCCGACCTCCGCCGCTCCGTGGTCATGGTGACGCAGGAGAACTTCCTGTTCGCGGGCTCGGTGGCGGACAACATCGCCCTGGCCAAGCCCGACTCCACCCGCGCCGAGGTGGAGGCCGCGGCGGCCGGGGTGGGCGCCCACGAGTTCATCGCCGCCCTCCCGGACGGCTACGACACGGACGTCCGCAAGCGCGGCGGCAGGCTGTCGGCCGGCCAGCGCCAGATGATCGCCTTCGCCAGGGCCTTCCTCGCCGACCCGGCGGTGCTGGTCCTGGACGAGGCCACGTCGAGCCTCGACGTGCCGACCGAACGGGCCGTGCAGGCGGCGCTCGAAACCGTGCTGGCGGACCGGACGGCGTTCATCATCGCCCACCGCCTGTCCACGGTGATGATCGCGGACCGGGTGCTGGTCGTCGACGCGGGCCGGATCGTCGAGGACGGCACCCCGGCCGACCTGATCGGCGAGGACGGCCGCTTCGCGGCGCTGCACAACGCCTGGACCGACTCGCTGGCGTGAGCCGCGCGGGTGGTGGAGGTCCTGGGGCACCAGGGCTTCCACCACCGGCGGGATGCTTCCGGACGCGAGGTCGAACTGGGCGGGCACGACGGCTTCCAGCCCCGGGACCACCGGGGCGAGCCTGCCTCTCGGCCAGGACCTTTCGCGTGGAACCTCTCTACCGGGTCACCTGTCGTCCTCCCGCACGACCTTGTCCCGGTACTCCTGGAACCCCCACCAGCCTTCGGCGGAGTCGACCGACGCGAGCAGCTCGCCCGTCGTCATGTCCAGCGGGCGGCACCCCAACTCCCCCGCCACCCGGAACACCACGGGCAGCGCGTCGTCACCCCCACCCCTGATGTGCAGCATGATCGCGTCGACCGGGTCGGCCCGGCCGATGTTGACCTCCACCGACCAGCCGGGGCCGTCGATGACACCCCAACTCGGGTCGGCCAGGTCGATCGTGGGCACGGCCCGGCGGAGGGCGTCCTCCACGGCGCCGTGCGGACCGATCGGTGGGGCCCGGAAGTCCCGCGGCAGTTCCTCGATCGACCCGAAGCCTTCGGGCACCACGCTGAGCAGCACGTCCCAGCTCATCGCTCGCCACCCCTCTCCGCTCGTCGGTGAGCACCAAGAGCACTATCGCAAGCTGGACCGACAATTATCGCCCGTTTTGGTCCGCTTTGCGACGGGCGGCAACGTCCTTGGCCGAGCGGACGAACGCCGTGACGGCCGAATCCGAGCGTGACCAGCCGAGTAGCAGCGCGGTACCGGGCAGATCCGTGA
>DATMCA010000084.1:0-3077 GCA_035559015.1 Umezawaea sp.
ACGGCACCGTGAGCGGCCAGACGCGCACCACGCGACATGTCAACGCTCTCGACGGCTGCCTCCACGTGGATCCGAACACCCCTCGACCGCACTGTACGTGAAGATCGACAGCGAGATCGGGCGTCGTCGAGATCCTCGATCTCCCCGTCGAATACCCCGAAACCGACGCGACCGACTCGGTAGAGTGATCCATCCCATGATCCACGGAGGCCGGATTGCGCGACCGTCCCAAGTCGGCAACCCGTCGCCCGTACCGGATGCGGCCCCGCACCCCCGAAGCACCGCCCACCACCCCGGCGTGGAAGCGGGCTCTCGGCAAGCCGGTCGTCTGGTTGGTGACGTTGCTGCTCGCGGCGACGGCCGCCTACTTCTCCGACTACGTCAAGACGTTCTTCGGTTCGCTGCTCCCGACCGACAGGGCCGAGGAGGCGGCCGGGCGGCCGCCGTTCGAGGTGCTCGACGTGCACTACGTGAACCTGAACCCGGCGTACTTCCTGAGCAAGCCACCGACGGACGAGGACCTCGCGGGGTGGGATCGGCGGTCCGGTCCGCCGCCCGCCGCATGGCTCGACCGGCAGGCCGCGGTGCCGCTCGACTCCGCCCGGTGGGAGATCACCCTGGAGGGCAGGCGGACGGCGGAGGTCGTCGTGACGGACATGCGGACGAAGCTGGTGAGCCCGTGCGAACCACCGCTGGACGGGAGTCTGGTCGAGACGCCGCTCGAAGGTGAGGGCAGCAAGTTCCGCTTCGGCGTGGCCGTCGACAAGCCGAACCCGGTCATGATGCTCGTCAACAACGGCGCGGCCCCGTACCCCTTCTTCGAGCAGAAGACCATCAGGCTGCCCAAGGGCGAGAAGAACGTCATCACCGTCGAGGCCACCACCTCGGGTCCCCACTGCCGTTGGACGATCGAGGTCGACTACCTCGCCGACGGCAAGCGCGGGCAGATGTCCGTCACCGCGCCGGGCGGCAAGCCGTTCGCGGTGACCGGCCACCTCGACCCGGCGCGGTACTCGTCGGTGTTCCTCGCCGCGGTGCGCCAGTGCCCGGAGCCGTACCGCCGCGTGTCCGGGGTCGAGTACGCCGAGATCCAGGCGGGCACCAGGCCGAAGTGCGGATGAGGGTCACGCCCGCTTCCTGAGGCCCACCAACGCGATCACGGCGGGCAGCCACCCCCAGAGCACGCCGAACCTCGTCGCGTGCGGAACGTCGAGGTGCGAGGACGGGACGACCACGGCGTCGACGATCCCGCCCAGGGTGCCGGCGACGACCACCGTGCCCCAGACCGCCACCAGCACCGCGGTGGGACCGGCGGTCGGCCGGACCCCGGCGAGCACCCAGCGCAGCAGCACCCACAGGATCACCAGGAACAGCACCGCCGACACCGATCCCGGCACCCACCGCTCCGCGCCCACGACCTCGCCGAACCCCGCCTCGGGATCCTCCTGCGGCCGGAGCTGCAACCGCGGGTGGAGCACGAGGCCCGCCACCTCGTCGACCAGCCGGACCGCCTGCTCGGACTTGCCCGAGTAGGCGAAAGCCCCGCCCAGCAACGCGAGCGCCACGACCGGGAGCGTGCACGCCAGCGCCAGGTTGCCGGTCCGGCTCACGCCACCGTCGGCCTCGTCCCCCTGCCGTCCGGTGAACGTCCACAGCAGCCGCAGGAGGCAGAACCCGAAGACCACGATCACGGCGCAGACGAACCCGAAGAACAGCCCGTCGTAGGTCCAGAAGATGCTCGACTGCGCCAGGTCCACCGCCACCGGGCCCCCGTGGTTCGAGCGCACGAGCGCGATCACCAGCGCGACGAGATCGGCCAGCCCCGCGGCCAACAGCACCGCTCCCGCCTGCGCCACCACGACCCGCCCCCAGCCCACCGCCCGCGTGGCCGAGTACACCGCGAACACCAACGCCACCAGCAGAACGAGCCGCGGCAACCACTCCCACCCGTGCAGCGCGCGGAAGTAGGCCTCGCTCGGCGACAGGTCGACGAAGTAGACGAGCAGGCGCAGGAAGACGAAGGGCGGCGCGCTCCGCTCCGACCGCGCGTCCGACGCGTACGCCCAGATCGACAAGGGCAGCAACGCGGCCACGTACAGGCACGCGTACGTCGACACCGCGAGCAACGCGGCCGACAGCCCCCAGGCACGCCTCATCCCCACCCCAGTCCTCGAAGGCGACCATTCTGGCCGAGGTGGACGCCCACGGCCGGTGGATCAGCCGTACCGGTTCGGGAACATGATCATCGCGATCAGGTGCCGCCGGCTCTACCGCGCCCACGTCCCAGGGGCGTCGGTGCTCGTCAACGACGACGGCCGGGACGTCCGTGTGCCCATCGAGGTCCCGGTGTGACCGGCGGGCGGGAACCGCACGGTGATCGACAGACCGCCTTCAGGGCGCGCGACGGCGGCGATCGTGGCGTGGTGGGCGTCGGCGACGGCCCGCACGACGGCCAGGCCCAGGCCGTAGCCGCTCCGAACGGGGCCGAACTTCCGGAAGGGCTCGAAGAGCCGCTGGACCTGGTCGTCCGGGACGACCGGTCCGCTGTTGACGACCGTCAGGGTCGTGTCCGTCCCGGAGGTCCCCGTGGTGATCTCCACCCGGCCGTTCGGGTGGTTGTGGCGGAGGGCGTTGTCGACGAGGTTGGTCACGAGGCTCTCGACCAGCCCCAGGTCACCGGCCGTCGACGCGGGCGCGAGGTGTTCGGCCAGGTCGACGCCCCCGTCCCGGCGGGAGACGAGCACTCCGGCGACGACGTCGGCGAGGTCCACGGTGTCCCGGCGGGTGACACCGCGCTCGCTGGTGGCCAGGGTGAGCAGCGCCCGCACGAGTCCTTCCTGGTGCGCGCCCAGCGCGAGCGCCTCCCGGCACGCCGAGCGCAGGGTGTCGGCGTCCGCGTCGGGGTCCCCGAGGGTGACTTCGAGGAGGGTCCGCAACCCCGCGAGGGGCGTGCGCAGCTCGTGGGAGGCGTTGGCGACGAAGTGCCGTTGCGCGGTGAACGAGGCTTCCAGGCGCGCGAACAGGTCGTCGAGAATGGACCCCAGCTCGGTCAGCTCGTCGGCGGGTTCACCGAGACC
>DATMCA010000085.1:0-3343 GCA_035559015.1 Umezawaea sp.
CCTTGACCCGGTCGAACCGGGCCAGCGCAACGCGCGACCGCCCGCGCGTCCGCAGCCGACGATCGTGGACGCCGTGCTGGCGCTGTTCCCGGACGACGCGGTCGGGCACGTCGCCACCGCGGACCTCGCCGAGAAGCTCCGTCGGGTGCCGCGCGACGCGAGCGACACGCAGCGGCAGCAGGTCGTGGCCGCGCTGGCGCGGGAGATCAGCGACGCGACCGGGCTCCAGGCCGAGCAGCGCCGCAACGCCGACCGCTACCCGGACCGGACCCGCGGGTTCCTGCTGGAGGAGCTGCGCCAGTACCGCACCAGCTGAGCCTGCGGTCAGCGAACGACGAGGGCCCCGCGCCGGTGGATGGTGCGGGGCCCTCGTGCTGTGCGGGGTCAGGCTGTGGCGGCGTCGACCTGCTGCCAGGTCGGCGAGTCCCGCAGGTCGTCGGCGGAGACGATCGCGGGCGGCGTCCACGACCTGTCCGGGCGCCGGTAGTGGACCTGGCCGTCGGTGGTGATGAACCAGACGCCCGTGGCGCGCGCCTGGTCGCCGACCGCCACGTAGGCCTCAGCCCCGGTCAGGTTCGGGCCAGCCTCGGTGTCTGGGGTGCTCATCTCGCTCCTCGAAGGTCGTGCCGTGATCCGGTCCGGATGCTACGAGGTGCTGCCCCTGGGCGGGGGAAGAGCCCAGGGGCAGCGGGTCAGCCGAGTAGGCGCTCCGCGGTTCTGTGGTCGTGTTCCGTGGCGGCGACCAGCCGCTCGTCGGTGGGAATGCACCACCCGTCGGCCTCCCACGTCATGACGCCATGCTGGCCGACCAGAACTCGGGCGTGCGAGATGCACGCGGCGAGCCGGTCGAGCGGCAAATCCTGAGCGCCGTCGGTGCTGGTGACAACTCGCGTGACGACGTCGTCGAAGTCCCGCCCTCGGCGTTCCACCATGGCATCTGCGATGGACTCGGCCAGCACCTCCACCTCACGGGGAAGGTCCGGAACGGGGAAGCCGAACTGGTCGGTCATGATTTCCCTCTCTGGGGGGGTTGGGTGATCACTGGCCCGCTGGCCAACCCCCGCTGGCGCGGGGAGGGGCGTTGGGTCAGCCGTTGTTGGGAATCCTGGCCAGGTCGTCGAGCAGGTCCTTGTCCGACTCCGCGAGCAGGCGCAGCGCCCGCTCCACGATCGCGGCGCGCGCTGACGACTTGCACGCCGCCATCGGCATGTGCCGGCCGCCCACGACGACCTTGACGACGTGCCGCCACTGCGGTGTCGGGTGCTCGCCCT
The DNA here is from genome assembly GCA_035559015.1 of Umezawaea sp. GTDB lineage: Bacteria > Actinomycetota > Actinomycetes > Mycobacteriales > Pseudonocardiaceae > Umezawaea. Next base: position 1,272 of record DATMCA010000085.1, read on the forward strand.
CCAGCGTGGTGCTGGCCACCGCCGGGATCCTGGCCAGGTCGTCGGGGTCGGCGTAGATCGGGTCGGCGGTGTTCCCGTCCACCCACATCTCCGGGGTGACGATGCCGACGGTGCCGTGCTCACCGTCGGCATCGGCGACCCGGTGCACGCCTTGCCGGTCGACGTCGACCACCCAGTCGCCAACCTTCAAGGGCTCGGGCATGGTGCTCCTTTCGTTGTCCCGCTTGGTACCGCGTCGCGCGGCCCGGTTCGGGGGTGTCATGGATCTGTCCTGCTTCTGTCAGTTCGTGCTACCGCGACCTGGTGAAGATCGCGGTCGTGTAGTCGACTCCATCGCGCGAGAACTTCCCGAGCAGCACGACAATCCGGACCGTGACGGTGGCGCCGGAGTCCTCGGTGACCGTGACGATCGCCTCGGGGACCACGGCGGCCGTCGGGCCGACCACGACCGTGCCGCGTAGCACCTCGGCGAACAGACACTTCCCGGCGCGGATCGCGGCGAGCTTGCGGGCTCGGGTGCGGGCGTCCATCAGGCGTTGCTGCGGGCGCGGGTGCGGGCGTTCCGGCGCTTCAACGCCCGACGCTCGTCCTCGCTCATCCCGCCCCACACACCGGCGTCCTGGCCGGACGCGAGCGCCCAGGCGAGGCAGCCTGAGACGACGGGGCAGCGGCGGCAGACGGTCTTCGCCTCGGCGATCTGCAAGAGCGCGGGCCCGCTGTTGCCGATCGGGAAGAACAGCTCCGGGTCTTCTTCGCGGCAGCCCGCGCGGTGTCGCCAGTCCATTGTGGTCCTCCTCAGCTCAGGGTGATGACAGCGCCGGTCAGGGCGACGGCGGCCAGGTAGCTGGCGGTGGCGGCGAAGCCGATCGCGACCCGCCGCAGCTTGAGGTTCTTGGTCTTGGCGCTCCCGGCGAGCGTCCACAACTGCTCGGTTCGGGCATCGACTTGGTCGACGTCCTCGAACGCGGTGCGCAGGAGTTCCGGGCCCGTCTGGTCGGCGGCGTGCGGCCAGGAGCCTGCGGTCGGGGCGCCGGTCAGGGCCCGTGGCCACACCACGGCGACCGCGAACGCGATGGTGACGACGGCGGGTATCACTGCCGCGGTGGCCGCGATGGCGATCAGGCGGGGCAGGTCCGCGCCGACCTGGGACACGATTCCGCCGAGGGCGAGGAGGCCGAGCACGTAGAGGCCTGCGTTGCTGTCGGCGCGGACGAGGTCGGCTCGGGTGTGCTCGATGGTCGTGTCGAGGTGAGCGATGACGGCGGCTGAGCGGCCGCCGTGGCGAGCGGGCTTGATGGGCATGATGGTGGTCCCCCTGTCGGGTAGGTGGGCGGGGAGAGAGCCGGGCCCGGCGGTGGGCTGTCGAGGCGAAGCCGCCGGGCCCGGTGTCACCACTGGCGGACGACGAGGTGGGTGCCGCAGAAGTTGCAGGTGGTGACCTCGCCGTTGTCGATGGGCGTTGTGGTCGTTCCGGTGCCGCGGTGGTTGCAGCCGGACGGGACCGGGTCGTTGTTGATCAGGTCCGAGGGGTCGCCGGGAGGCTGAGGCACGGTGCGCCTTTCGTCGGTGTTCGGGGGTAGCCGAGCGGAGCTGCCGGAGGTGCGAGACCGCTTGAGGCCGAAATCGAGCAAGAGAAACATTCATTGGCTATGAATCGGATTCAGCTCCGAAGTCGATCCGCCCCTGGTGGCGACCTAGCTGGCCGCCACCAGGCCGGTCGGATCGACCGGAGCATTCATAGGCAATCGATTTACTTGCGGGACTTGACGTGCGGGGTGACGTTGACCGTGGCTCCGGTGTCCAACTTGGCCTCGACTCGCGAGGGGCTGACCCGCTCGACCGAGACGATCTTTCCCTCGTCGTCGCCGCCGGTGAACTTCTGGCCGATCAGGTGCTCGAACTGCTCGCTCATCTCGCTCCTCCGCAGGTGGATGGCCGTTAGGGTTTCGAGGTGGGGCGGGCCAGATTCGAGCTGGCCCGCCCCTTCCCTTGAGGTGTCAGGCGGTCTAGAAGATCCGGAAGAGCCACTCGGCGAGGTCGTCGCCGTTGATGTCCTTCCACCAGTCGCTGGG
>DATMCA010000086.1:0-6448 GCA_035559015.1 Umezawaea sp.
TGGCCTCGTAGGCGGACTCCCTGATCCTGGTGCGCACGTCGGTGATCCAGTCGTCGCCGGCGATCGGGACGCAGGAGAGCACCCTGGCCATGAGGTCCTGCTCGTTCCTGGTGACCCGCTGCTCGGTGCGGTCGTTCTCGAACCGCGACCACGCAGCCTTGTCGAGGACCTGCTCGACCTGCCGGTCGAGCCAGTACTTGACCTCCCATTGCCGCTCACCCACGTAGATCGTTTCCAGGGGAACGATCTCCGGGTCGAGCGGGAGGTGGATCCCGGTAGCGGTCGCGCTCTCCCACGCTTCCGGGACGACGAGGTACACGTCCGCGTCGCTCTTGGCGTTACCCCAACCCCGTGCCAGTGAACCGCACAGGAAGGCGGCGGACACCTCGGGTGGCAGTAAGCCGCGGGAATCGAGTTCGGTCAGGGCCGTGCTGGGATTGAAGTCCACCGGTCATCCCTTCATCCGGGGTCGGGCTGTGGCGAGAATCGCGAGCGCGTGGTCGTGCAGTGCGGAGTTGGAGGTCAGGACGGGCCGCCGGGCGTCCCAGGCACCGCCGTCGAAGGCGGTGATCGAGCCGCCCGCCTCGGTCACGACCAGCGCGAGCGGCGCGACGTCCCACACCCCTCCGCCACCACCCGACGACGCCAGGTCGTAGGTGCCCTCGGCGACGAGCATGTGCGGGAAGAAGTTGCCGAAGCCGCGGGACCTCGCGCAGGAACGGACCAGGGCGGTGAACGCGTCGCCGTAGTTGCCGTAGTCGACGAGCCCACCGTAGGTGATCAGCGCCGACGCCACCTCGCGCGTGTCCGATACTCGGATCCGCTCGTCCCAGCGGAACGCGCCGACCCCGCGGTAGGCCCACCACCGCTTGCCCAAGGCCGGAGCGCTCACGATCGCGAAGACAGGACTGCCCAAGCGCAAGCGGACAAGAAGGTGGGCGTAGATGGGAATGCCCTCGATGAAGTGGGACGTGCCGTCGAGCGGATCGATGATCCACAGATCGTCGCCTCGCGGGCGCGAGGAGTTCTCCTCGCCCAGCACCACGTCGTCGGGGAACACCCGGCGGATGCGATCGGACATCAACTCCTGGATGGCGACGTCGACATCGGTGACGGGTGAACCGTCCGCCTTGCGCCGGACCCGATGCCCGCCTGCCTGGAAAGCCCCCAGCGACAGGGAGTCCACCTCGTCGAGCAGCCGCCACGCGAGCTCCAGACGAGCATCGGACGAGCGGGTGGACGTCAGGGCCGACATCACTTCTCCGGCAAGCGGTTCGCCGAGCGCCGCACCTTGTCGAACGCGGCCGCGACCGCCGTCACCTGGGTGTCATCGGCGAGGAGGAACGGGTGGTGCAGCGTCAGGATCTCCCCGTACGCCCGGTGCGCCTCGGGCAGCTTGTGCTGGACGGGGTCGATCCGACGCAGGTGTTCGTCGCTCAGGTGGTAGCGGCGCTTGGTGTGCGGGCGGTACAGGACGTTGTCGTTGAGCGGGGCGTACGCCAGGTCGACGGGATAGCGCAGCTCCGCCTGCAGCGCGCGGGCGATGGTCGCGAGTGGACGGTTCGCGAACTCGGTCCGGTCGCAGCGCACCGCGTAGTGGTAGTAGGTCGGGCCGGTGACCTTGCCAGCGGGGAGCACCGGGCTCACGCCGGGGATCGGCGCCAGCGCGGCGTTGAGCGCGGTGGCACGAGCCGCCCGCACGTCGTTGTCCGCGTCGAGGAACGCCAACTGGTCGAGCAATACGGCTGCGCTCAACTCCGACAGGCAGTAGTTGTTGCCCATGATGCTGGAGTTCTCCACCAGCTCCATCTCGTTCAGCGCGGGCGTGACGGGCGCCAGTCGGCGCCCGTCGGCCCGGAGCTGGAAGAGGCGATCGGCCAGTTCGGCGTCGTCGGTGATCACTGCGCCGCCCTCGCCCGCGGTCAGCAACTTGGTCTCCTGCATGCTGAAAGTACCCAGCACGCCCATGGTGCCCGCGCGCTTGCCGTCCCACCTCGCACCGTGCGCTTGGGCGCAGTCCTCCAGCACCGGGAGGTCGTACCGGCGCGCGATGTCCAGGATCCGATCCATGTCGGCCATCGAGTTGTACAGGTGCACCACCGTGATCGCCCTGGTCCTCGGTGTGATCGCCGCCTCCAGCGCGTCCGGGGACACGCACAGCGTCGCGGGGTCGATGTCGACCAGCACCGGCACCGCGTTGACGTTCAGCACCGCGGTCGCGGACGCGATCCAGGTGAGGCCCGGTACCAGGACCTCGTCACCCGCGCCGACACCGAGGCTCTCCAGGCCCACGACCAGAGCGCTGGTCCCGCTGGCGACCGGGACGCAGTGGTCGACGCCGTTGTACTGGGCGAACTCCGCGGCGAAGGTCTGCTCCTGGGAACGGCGTCCCGCCCACGGGCCGGACAGCGTCCACCGTCCCGAGTCCAGGGTCTCGTTCACCAGCTCCCTGGCCTGGTCTCGGGGCTTCGGCCAGACCGGCCAAGCGAAATCCACCACGGGCTGTCCGCCCGCCAGTGCGAGGTCTTGATCCACGTTTCCCCCCGAGGGTCGATGGTCGTGCGCCGGACGGTTCGATCCGGAGTCACGACATGCGGAACAGCGATCGGATGTTGCCATCGGTCCGGGTCAGGGCCACCTCCAACGCCCGAGCGTGGTCCGCGAGCGGGAACTCGTGCGTCAGCAGGGGATCCACGTCGACGGCTCCGGCGCCGAGCACGGAGATCGCCTCGTCGAACCGACCGCCGGGCCCCAGGACCCCTCGCAGCGTCAACGCCTTGACCGTGGCCACGTGCGGGGACATGGGTGCGGTCTGCTCGACTCGGTACCCCACCAAGCAGATCCGGCCACCGGGACGGACGACCTCCATGGCTTCCTGCACCGCCCGCGGGTAGCCGGACGCCTCGAAGACCACGTCCGGCCGCAGGTTCTCGTTCGCGTCGACGAGCCGGGCGAGCTCGCCGACACCTCCGCCCGCGGTGGCCGCGCCCAGACCGGCCGCGACCTCCCGGCGCTCGGCCACCGGCTCGGCCACCGCCGTGACGACGCCGCCCTGATGCCGGGCCGCCTTCAGCAGCATGAGACCGATCCCGCCCGCGCCGATGACGGCGACCTTCTCGCCGGGGCGCAGGTCGATGGCGGCCACCGCGTGCAACGCCACCGCCAACGGCTCGACCTGGCACGCGGTGCGCAGAGACAGGCTCTCCGGCAGCGAGAACAGGTTGGCGGCCGGGATCGTCATGTAGTCGGCGCACGCGCCGTCACGGGTGAAACCGATCTCCTCGAGGTTGTCGCAGAGCACGGGTTCACCCCGCAGGCAGGCGACGCAGGACCCGCACGGGCACGTGAGGTCCCCGGTGACCGGTCGACCGACGAGGGCACCATCCACTCCGGACCCCGTGCGCTCGACACGTCCGCTCCACTCGTGCCCCGGCACCACCGGGTACCCGAAGCCGTGCCAGACACCCCGGTACAGCGAGAGATCGCTACCGCACAACGAGTTGTACGAAACCTTGACGAGCACTTCGCCCGGCGCCGGGTCCGGTACGTCGCGCTCTTCGACGAACGCCTTCTCCGGGGAATCGAACACCAGTGCCTGCACGTGATCACCCTCAGCCTTCTGGACGTGGGACATGACACCGAGCCCGAGGAGACCGTTCCACGTGGACGTGGATCGGTCGTAGGTCGGTTCATCCCCCCAGCGTTGGTCCGCGTCCTGGCAACCTCCGCCAATCTAGCCGAAAAGTCTTTCACCGCAAGCGTTCGAGCCGGACGGTCGGAATTTCGACCATTCGGTGTACGTGCCTCGCGGGCGTCCGCGGCGACGCGATCGCACCGACCCGTCGGCTCGTCGCCGTCGCCGAACACCGCTCTGCCGCAGCCGAAGGAGGCGCGTCACGGCGTGGTGGTCGAGGGCCTTGACAACCAATGCCACAGCGGTAGCCTCGAAGTGGGTTGCCGAGTGGCACTCTTGCCCTGGGGGGGGATTTCTGGTGACCGATTCCGTCTCATCGGTGTGCGTCGATACCGGGAATTCCCAGGTGGTACCGGCCGCAACGGTTCTGGACCTGGTGGACGCGGCGGCGGCACGACACCGCGACAGACCGGCTTTGCGCACCACGGCCGGTCGACGCGTCACCCATGGCGAGCTGGCGGTGAAGAGCGCACGCCTGGCTCGTGCGCTGCTGCACTTCGGGGTCCTGCCGGGACGGCCCGTGGCCGTGCTCGCCGACCACACGCCGGAGACGGTCGTGGCCATCCTCGGCTGTGTCAGGGCCGGTGCTTTTTACGTGCCGATCGATCCACAGTGGCCGGTTGCCAGGGTTGTCGCGCTCCTGGATTCCCTGAAGGTGAAGGCGCTGGTCACCACGTCCGCGCAGCAGCGGTTCGCCTTCGAGATCGCGGGCGAGGTGGAGGGCCTTGAGCTGACGGTCCTCGCCGATGAACTCGGCGGGCCCGCACCCGCCGAGGAGGCGGTGGAATCCGCCACCGCGGAGCTGTGGGACGCCATCACGGCGTCCGAGAACCCGGTCGAGGCCGCGGGGTTCAACCTGGACGGATCGAGTTTCCGCTACACCGAAAGAGAAGTCGCCACGTACGCCGCCCACGTGGCCGCCCTGGTGCTCGACCTGTGCGGAGTGGATTCCTCGGTTGTCGAGATCGGCGCCGGGAGCGGGCTGATCACCGAGAGGGTCGCCCTCGGGGTGGGCGGGGTGCACGCGGTCGACCCGTCGGGTGCGGCCGTGGCACGGCTCAAGGGCCGCGCCGACAGCGCGGGACTTCCCGTCACCACCTCGACCGCGTTCGCCCACGACCTCGCCGGCATCCGCGAGATCGGTGGCGCCGATGTCGTCGTGATCTCCTCGGTCGTGCAGTACTTCCCCGGACCTCGTTATCTCCGCGAGGTTCTGCACGGTCTTCTCTCCGCTCTGTCACCCGGTCGTGCCGTCGTCGTCGCCGATGTGATCACGCCGAGCTCCGGCCAGTTCCCCGGCTCGCTGCGCCTTCCGGCCAGGTGGTGGAGTGACTTCGCGTTGGGGTACAGGGGAATGACCGTCCAGGTGATGCCCAGACCGGCGGACTTCTCGGGAACCCCGTTGCTGGATCGCTACGACGTGGTCCTGACCGTGCCGGATTCCATGCCAGGGGCGATGCCGGAGCCGACCGCCGGCGGCGCGGAGTCGCCGATGCGGGTCCACGGGGTTCCCGCCGCGGTCACCCTGCCGGACCTTCGTTCCGACGACCTGATCTACACGATGAGCACGTCGGGGTCGACCGGGCATCCCAAGGCCGTCGCCGTGAGCCATCGCAGCGTGGTCAACCTCGTCGAGTGGTTCAACGAGAGGAACGGTGTCGGTCCGGGGGACGTGGCGCTCCAGGTCGCCTCGTTCGCCTTCGACCTCTCTGTCTACGACGTCTTCGGCGTCCTCGCCGCGGGCGGGAGCCTGCTCCTGGTCCCCGACGCGGACCTCGCCGATCCGGATCGGGTCGTCGACGCGCTGGTCGACCACCCGGTCACCCTCTGGAACTCCGCACCCGCGGCCTTCACCACGCTCTTCCCGTTCCTGCGAATGAGGAAGGGGGGAAGCCGCTCCGCGCTGCGACGCGTCTTCCTCAGCGGCGACTGGGTCCCGCTCGGCACCCACGCGGATCTGCGCGCGGAGTTCCCGGAGGCGACACTGGTGGCCCTGGGTGGTGCGACCGAGGCGTGCGTCTGGTCCAACGATTTCGTCGTGTCCACTGTGGATGACGAGTGGAGCAGCATTCCCTACGGCTGGCCGATGCGGAACGCGAGATACCTCGTGCTGCGCGACGACGACAGCGAGTGCGGCGTAGGAGAACCGGGTGAACTGCACATCAGCGGTGACTGCGTCGCCGAGGGCTACCTGAACGACCTGGCCCTCACGGCCGCCAAGTTCGTTCCCGACCCGTGGTCGTCCCGTCCCGGCCGCCGGATGTACCGCACCGGGGATCGCGTCAAGGTGACCGACCGGGGCTGGATCGAGTTCCTGGGCAGGATCGACAACCAGGTCAAGATCCGCGGCCACCGCGTCGAGCTGGGCGATGTCGAGGCCGCCGCCCACAAGCTGTCCGGTGTGGACGAATCGGTCGCGGTGGTCTTCGGGATCAATCGCGAACCCGATCTCGGTCTGGTCATCAGGACGTCGGCGTCGCTGTCCGCGAGTGGTGTTCGCGACCACCTGCGGTCGCTCCTGCCCGCGGCCATGCTCCCCGGCCGGATCCACTTCGTGAGCTCCATGCCGACTTCCGGGACGGGCAAGGTCGATCGGCGGGCTCTCGCCGATCTGCTCGGCGCCCAGTCGGATCCCGTTCCGGGGGTCGTGGCCGAGGAGGACGAAGCGGGGGAAGGTCTCTTGCGCGTCGTCCGGCACGAGTTCGCGACGATCCTAGGGCGTGCGGACGTCGGTGCCGACGACGACTTCTTCGA
>DATMCA010000087.1:0-2058 GCA_035559015.1 Umezawaea sp.
CTCACGAGCATCGGGGCTGTTACTCGCGATGCGCATCGTGCAGGGGCTCTCGGAGCGTGACCTGGCGACGCTGCTCGGCGTGAGGGAAGCCGTCGTGTCGACGGATGAGCGGAGCGAGTACTACGGTATCGGTGTGGAGCGGGCGCACGCATCCTCTATGCAGAACGCTCTATCGATGTGTGTTCGCGATCGTACATGATATCCTCGATGATACAGTCCACGACTCTCACCAAATCTGTCGCGAAGTGATCGCGCAGCCGGCCTTGCCCACATCCGACATCCGATTGCCAAATCTCAATAAAGTACGGATATTCAAATATCTCTCGGATCATACCAATCCCGCATAGCTACGCCGCCTTTTCCAGCGCGTCTGGCAGGGTGGCGATGGCGGCGTTGATCCAGTCCCAGCCGCAGAGGGATCGGACCCGGGCCGGGTCGGCGTCGAGCTCGTCGAGGAAGGCGTTGACGGCGGCGACCTTGTCGGCGAGGGTGGCGTAGACGCGGCCCTCGGTGTGGCGGCGGACCTCCTCGAACAGCCGCTCGGCCGGGTTCAGCTCCGGGCTGTAGGGTGGCAGGTCGATGAGGGGGACGCCGACGGCCCGGACGGCGTCGTCGCGGTGGCTGGAGGCGCCGTCCCAGACGACGGCGTCGAGCGGGGCGTTCGCGCGCAGCGCCTCCATGAGCGGGGCCAGGTCCGCCGCCTTCATCGAGTCGAGCCGGGTCCACGAGACGGTGCCGGCTTGGCCATCGACGGCGGCGAACAGGTACCACCAGTCGTACCGGAGCTGGCGCCGCTGGCGGACCTCGACGCCCCGCCGTCCCCAGACCCGCCGACTCGTCCCGCGCAACCCGAGACGCAGCTCGTCGGCGTGGCCGATCCGGCTCGCCCGCGTCAGGCCGACCGCGTCGAGGGCGGCGGCGAGCCCCCCTTTTTCCACCGCGCCTGCGCGAGGTGGTCGGCCTTCTCGTGGACGGGGCGCGGCACCTTCGGGGCGCAGCGCAGCCGATGGAGCAGCGCGTACATCCCGCCCTCGGTGTAGCTCACGCCCCACCGGTCCTCGACCCACCGCCGGACCTCGGCCGCCGTCCGGAACCGTCCGGTCGCGACCTCGTCGGCCAGCTCTGCCTTCTGCTCGGGCGTCAGGAACGACGGCGCCCCCTGGCTGCCGGCATGCCGCCCCTCGATCGGCGCCAGCCCCCCGGCCCGGTACCACCCGAGCCAGCGCTGCACCGTCCGCTCGTCCACCCCCAGCACCCCGGCCGCCTCGCGCGCGCTGTGCCCACGCCGCACCAGCCACAGCGCATGCAGCCGGGGGCGCACATCCGCCCGCCGCTCCCGGCGATACCGCGCATACAGGCCCGCCGCGTCATCCCCCACCGCCCATTCAATCGTCAGTTTCCGCCCCCGCCGAGCCATCCTATCCTCACGCCACTGTACTGCTAGAATTATACGACAGGGCTACGCGGGAATGGTATTACACCCGCCCGTGCTTGTGCCGATCGCAGCGCCCGAACAGTGGCCGGTACACCAGCAGGTGTGCACTCAGCCGCTCGACAACCTCGGCGTCCAGGTTTGGCGTGATCCTCTGCCCCATCGCCCAGGCAGCGTACGCCACTACACAGAAGATCGAACCGCTTCGTTCACCACGGCCGCATCACATCGCGCGGAGTAGTAACAGAGCGGTAGCACCAGAGCGTCACTCGCTGTGTCTCTGCTCGTTCACCAATGGTGAGAGGAGGCCCATGGGTGACCCACTCGATCACCTACCCCGCCGCGTTCGCCTGGGACTCCAGATCGGGGTTGCCATCGCCTCGATCATCGCCCCGAGCGCCGTCATCTGGCTTGCCGCCGCTATGATGCCGCGCTAGCGAGCCTGGTTCCGGCGCTCCACCGGCTACCGCCGTCCACCACGCTGGCGCCGCGGGGTCGCCCGCCGAGGCTCGATGCGGCGGCGCTGGCATTCCTGCGGCCGCAATAGAGGCGGGCCACCAGGCGAACGGGCTGCTGGTCACCGTCTGGAGCATCCGCGACGTGCGGGGGCTGTGGCTGTGGCGCCG